>JBIPMI010000033.1:0-14029 GCA_044369215.1 Bacteroidia bacterium
TTCCTGTAAAAATGGATCTTTGATAAATGAATGCACGTGACTTCTCATGCTGGTCAGTACATCCATTTTCATTAAGCCTTTTAACAAACGTAAATCAGCAAATTCAAGTAGACTTAAACCTGGTTTGTATACCAAATCATTAATCCCAACCTCATATTTGTAAGCAGCTTCTTTTAAAAACTGACGAAGGTTAAGACTAGAACCTTTTTCATAGGTTTCGAAGAGCGCTTCCAACTCAGTCATGTCTGCAGGAATATCAACCGCTTTTCCCTTTTTATCATAAACCCTATAACTCGGGTCTAATCTTTTTAATTCATAAAAGTCAGAAGCTTTATGACCGAAATCGTTGTAAAACTTTTCAAATACATCAGGCATCCAATACCAGCTTGGTCCCATATCAAAAACAAATCCTTCGTGCGAATACTGCCTTGCTCTGCCGCCTGCTTGGTTATGTTTTTCGATGATTGTTACCTCATAACCATTTTGCCCAAGATAGGAAGCCGTTGATAATCCCGCTACACCGGAGCCTATAACAATTGCTGATTTAGATGCCATTATTTTTTTAAAATTCTAATATGAAACCAAAGCTCGGCAAAATCAATGCTGAATCATCATTTAAAATAAGTGGAATGGCATTCGAACCATCTGCTCTTATTTGATTTCCGTCTGTACTTAACCAACCGCTATTATCTGCAGTTCTTTGAAAAGTATAATTCGGTAATGAGGCATTTACTTTTGCAAAAGCGTTCTGAATATCTAAGTAAATATCCAGTGTTTTGGTTCTGAAGTTAATCTTTTTATCGATACGAAAGTCAAATTGCGTAAAATTTGATAGTCTTTCTTGATTTAATCTTGAATAATCTAAGATTCCACTACCACTTGTTAAATAATTAACTCTAGACGCATTTAAATCAAATGGTGTGTAAGGTGAACCTCCTGCCAATCTGTATTTGGCTCCAATCTCCCAACCTCTTTTGAATTTATAGCCCATAATGGCTGATAATAAATGCCTGTTATCCCATGCTGTAGAGATTAATTTTCCATCACGACCTGAGAATTTGCTGTTAAAGAAAGTATAGGATACTGTTGCATAAAAATTCTTTGTTAATTTTTGTTGGAAGAAAACTTCAAAGCCCAGTGATTGTCCTTTGCCTGTGCTTTCAACTGCTTCATTTCCTAAAACATTAAAATCAGCTCCCTGGTTAGCAAGTGAGATTCCATCTCTCACCGAAACCGGATAATTGCTGTAATATTTTGCAAATCCTTCAACTGTGATGCGGGTATTGTTTGCTGGTAAAAATTCTAAGCCGCCCACAATATGGTTTGAGGCAATATATTTATTGTTCTTGTTAACCAATTCACCATTGTTATTTTTAAATCCTAAGGCAGTGTAAGTTGGCATTTTGAAATACCTTCCTGTAGTGAAATTCAGGTTCCATTTTTCGGTAAGTGCATAGCTAAATGAAACTCTTGGTGAAAGGGTTTCCAAAGGATTCATTCCATCATTGGTGAAGGTGTTCATGTCGAATCTTAATCCTGCATTGATACTCAATCTGTCGTTTAGAACTTTACCTGATGTTTCAGCAAATGCACCCATTTTGAAAAATTCAACGGCAGTGTTAAAGTTGATGAAAACTGGAGGTGCAATTTGATTACCTAAACTATCATAAAATCCATTATTGATTTTAGTGAAAGTAGTATTGTTATACTTCACATATTGTAACATGCCACCATAAGCATATTTCCATTTTCCTTTAAACTGATTTACATCCAGTCTCAATTTATTTTCGATTTCCTGAGAACGGATTTTTAATGTTCTTTTTGATTCATCATTATCCTGCCCATCCTGAAATCTATCCAAAGCATTATTAAACATATTTCTACTGGCAGAAAGATTATAGTAACCATTTTTGATTCTTCTTTTCAATAAAGCTCCCATGGTATAGTTCCATTGGTTAATGTTTGGACTAGAACGAATGGCATATTCTTTATCTGGAGTAGATTCTCTTGGAACAGCGAATTTAAAATTGTCAATTGCTCCAACTCCTAAGGTAGTTAAGCTGGTTTTTTCGTTGATGGTTGTGGTTGTTTTGTATTGAAAGTCCCAATAGTTTGGTCTGATTGGAATATCTAAAGCAGTAAACAAAAACTGCAAATAACTGCGGCGTGCTGATGCTAAAAAAGTAGTTTTTTTAGTCAAAGGTCCATCCATGGTTAATCCAAATTCCGAACCTGATAACCTTACGTTACCTTGTAATCTTTCGGTGTTACCGTTTTTTTGTTTGAAGGTAAAAACGCTTGAAAGGGGATTGTCGTACCGCGCGCCAAAGCTACTTGAGCTTAATGTAACATCTTCAATAAAACTCACATTTAAAATACCTTGTGGACCACCAGAACTTCCTTGGGTAGAAAAGTGATTGATTACAGGAATTTCAATTCCATCTAAGTAAAAAACATTTTCATTTGGTGCTCCACCTCTAATGATGATATCGTTTCTGAAACTGGCTCCACCTGTATTGCCTCCAACACCCGGTAAAGCCTGAATTACTCTTGAGATATCGAAGTTTCCACCAGGATTACTTCTGATTTCTTCGGCAGTTAGGTTTTGAATAGATAAAGGAGTTTCGGATTTTTTAACAAAAGGTTTTGATTTCACCACCACTTCTTTTAGGTTTTTATTTTCTGATTCAAGTTCAATAGAAAAGGTTTGAATATTTCCTGTTGTTATTACAACATTGTAGATGGTTTTAGAGACATATCCTAAATACTGAATTTTGATATTGTACGATTTTGGGACAATTCCAGATAACTTAAATTTACCTTCAACATCTGTTAACGCGCCTAATTGTGTGTTTTCTAAACTGACACTTGCCCCAATTAACATCTCCTGTGTGTTTTTGTCTTTTACAGTTCCGGATATAGTTCCGGTTTTTCCCTGTGAAAATGCAGCAAAACTGCATACTATGAGTAAGCTTAATAAAATAATAATTCGTCTCATTGGTACTTTTTTGTATTAAATTTTTAGGCAAATAAATACTAAAACGTACTTTTTTGCAGGAAATAAATGATGTTTTCGTACTAAATAAGTATTTTCGTATGCTAATTGTTTTGAAAATGGACAAATTTCAATTGATGAAAGGCCTGATGTATAAATTGGATTTATACGAAATGGGCGGAAATTCCGCTTCATCGGGACTTTCTGATTTTGCCGCTTGGCTAAAAGAACAAACACAAGATGAGGATGAAATTTCATCAGCAAGAAGATTAAATGGTGAAATTCCTCTAGGCCAGAATATGGGTCCACAGGAATCTGCCGAAGTAGAAATAACACGTTTGATTGTTTTTATGTACCGTTATACCAAAACATATATCAAACAGGCATTAGAGGGAAGTGAAATTCAAACTGCAGATGAATTTGCATATTTGGCTTCTCTGATTACAAGAACTGGAATGGGGAAAAGTGAACTGATTCATTTAAATATTCAAGAGAAAACAACAGGCATGGAGATTTTAAAGCGTTTGCTTTCCATGGAATTAATTTACCAGTACGATAATCCTGATGACAAAAGAAGCAAATGTGTTGCCATCACAGAAAGGGGTAAAGCAGCCTTTTTTGCTTCAGCAGGAAAAATGCAACAAGTTTCGGTGATTGTTGGAGGTGATTTAAGTGAGGAAGAAAAACAAAGCTTATTGTTTTCATTAAGGAAACTGGATCATTTTCATCACGATATTTTCACCGAAGGAAAACAAAAAGAGGCTTTAGCTGCTATTTTATAAAATTTGAAATGAAAGTAAGTGTAATTGGGGCGGGTATAGCAGGTTTGGCAGCTTCTTTAAGATTGGCATCTAAAGGATACGAGGTTCATGTGTATGAAGCAAATTCATATCCCGGAGGAAAATTATCTGAATTTAAACTAGGCAATTATAGGTTCGATGCCGGTCCTTCTTTGTTTACTTTACCTCATTTGGTAGAAGATTTATTAAAGGCAGCGGGCAAAAATCCGAAAGAAATATTTCCTTATATCAAACTGGAAAAATCGTGTAATTACTTTTATGAAGATGGAACTCGTTTTTCGGCTTATGCAGACATCAATCAGTTTGAAAAGGAATTAAAAGATAAATTAAGTATAGATTCAAATGAGTTGAGAGACTATCTTAACAAAGCTGAATTTAAGTACAAGAAAACAGCAAGTTTATTTGTTGAAGATACGCTTCATCGCTTTTCACATTATCATTTAAAAGAAACGATTGAAGGTATACTTGCCACGCCTAAACTCGATTTGTTTAACAGCATGAATGAAGTAAATGAAAAAAGTTTTAGTTCAAAACACCTTGTTCAATATTTCAATCGCTTTGCAACTTATAATGGTTCTAATCCTTATATGGCGCCGGGTTTATTAAACATGATTCCACATCTGGAACACAATATTGGATCATTTTTTCCTTTGAAAGGCATGTTCAATATTACCCAAACCATTTATGAAACCTGTTTAGAAAAAGGAGTTGTTTTTAATTTTAATCAAAGGGTTGATGAGATACTTGTTTCAGATAAAAAGATTAAAGGCATTAGAATAGGCGAGAAGGAAATTTATTCTGATTTAGTGGTTTCGAATATGGATGTATTTCCGCTTTTCAGAAAACTATTAAAAAAGGAAAAACAACCTGAGAAAATCCTACAGCAAGAGAAGTCTTCTTCAGCTTTGATTTTTTATTGGGGCATTAAAGAATCGTTTCCTGAATTGAGTCTTCATAACATCTTTTTTGCCGAAAATTATAAGAAGGAATTTGATACCATTTTCCAACAAAAAAGTATTGATGCTGATCCAACGGTTTATATCAATATTACATCAAAATACAAACCAGATGATGCGCCAGAAAACAGCGAAAACTGGTTTGTGATGATCAACGTTCCGTTTAATGATGGTTCACAAAAATGGGATGATTTGATTCAAAAAGCCAAACAAAATATCATTAAAAAACTCAATAGAATTTTAAATACTCAACTTGAAAATTTAATTGAAGTAGAAGATATTTTAGATCCACGATTAATAGAAAAGAAGACATCCAGTTACGGAGGTGCATTGTATGGAAATGCGAGTAATAACAGGTATGCAGCCTTTCTTCGTCACAAGAATTTTTCTTCAGATATCAAAGGCTTTTATTTATGCGGAGGAAGTGTTCATCCGGGAGGAGGAATTCCACTTTGTTTAAATTCAGGAAAGATAGTTGCTGAATTGATTGAAGAAGATTTTGGAACTACTTCTTAGAAATCCTCTTGTTGATTTTATAAACAAGGTAAACAGAATAACTGTAGTCTAAAATATCAGCTTGTAAATCATACACAGGCTCAAATCGAATTGAAGTTATTACATTACTTTTCATCAAGGCTTTTTCATACATCAATCTTAGAAAGAACAAATTTCTATCTGTTTGATAGGTGCTAGCGTTTTCAACAGATTGAGATGAATAAATAGGTGTGCCAATAGGTACTAGAAAATCAGAACCAGAAAAAATACTTCCCGAAACTGTTATATGATTCTTTTTAAAACCTAAGTTGGAGAAAATTGCTTTTCCATTGCTCGATGGCCAAACTCCTGTTTTATCAGGCTCTGAGTAGAACAAATAATTGAAGTCGAAGAAACCTTTTGTAGTTTCATTTCCTTGTTCGAATCGTAACCCCAATGCACTATTCCACCTCATGGTTACAGGGTCTGAATTAGTGCCAATCTGACCACCATGATGTTTGCCAATCACTTGTACATCAGGCATGATTTTATAAGAGGAATTTTTATTGAGTAGGTTTCTTTTTGCATGAAAACCAAATACAAATTTTTCCTGCTCATTTGAACTTCTGCTGATATACCTATTCCAATCAATAAACAGGTCGACAAAAGTTTGTTGGTCCTTGAATTTAAATTGTAAACCTTCCTCGTTTCTTCTTTCAATAAAACGATTGATATCAAATATAGGTTCATGGAAACCATGACTCAGTGCGCCTTCCAGCGTGCCCATGATCATACTGAAACCCGATTTTTGTGCCTTTAAACTAAAGACAGGTTGCAATTCAGTAAAGACTTCAGGTGAACCAAAATCTCTTCTTACATAAACACCTGCTTCCAGTTTAACATGAGAATTGATTTGATAAGCCAATCCCGGTTGGAACTGATATCCCAACAAGGTTCTACCCAATTCAATTTCATTAAAATATTCGGTATTTCTGAAATAGGTATTGGTTTTTAATAAGAAAGAAAATTTACCTGAATCATTTTGATGGACTTCAATTTTATCTGATAAAACCTCATTGTTGATTTGAGCACGCAGGTTTCCCCACAAACACAAACAAACAAAAATCAAAATCCAATTTTTCATGAATGAATTATAAATCCATGGCTTTTGAAACCAACTCAGCCACATCTAATACCTGAACTTCTTGTTCCTTGTTATGGTGTTTGATGCCATCACGTAACATGGTCATACAAAACGGACAAGCTGCAGCAACTACTCCGGCTTGGGTTTCAAGCATATCATCAGCTCTTTCCAGATTCACTTCCTTGTTACCGTTTTCAGCTTCTTTAAACATCTGCGTGCCACCGGCACCACAACACAAACCATTGGCTTTGCTGCGTTTCATTTCAACCAAGGCAGCATCGAGTTTTTGAATCACTTCACGAGGAGCTTCATAAATACCATTTGCTCTTCCTAAATAACAACTATCGTGATAGGTAATTTTTTGTCCTTTGAAAGCCCCACCCTGAATACTGATTTTACCTTTCTCCAATAATTCATTAATCAATGAAGTATGATGAATTACTTCATAATTACCGCCTAAAGCCGGGTATTCGTTTTTAAGCGTATTAAAGCAATGCGGACAAGCAGTTACAATTTTTTTCACCTCATAAGCATTCATAGTGGTGATGTTTTGCATCGCCATCATCTGGAAAAGAAATTCGTTTCCTGCTCTTTTTGCTGGATCACCAGTGCAGGCTTCTTCAGTTCCTAAAATGGCAAATTTTAAACCTGCATGATGTAATATTTTGGCCACTGCTTTGGTGATTTTTTGTGCTCTTTCATCAAAACTTCCGGCACAACCTACCCAGAATAAAATCTCGGCAGTTTCGCCATTGGCAGCCAATTCGGCTAATGTTCTTACTTTGAATTCACTCATTTTATTGGAATCTGTTTAGCAAATTAATTTCAAATTTATTATATAAAACTCTTTTTATTTTTTGTTGATGGCATAAGCAGCACCAGACCGGTTTTTACCTTCAAAATATTGTTGTACTCCGTTTACTTTAAAGCTGATATTTTCATTGTGGTAGCAATCGCAACATCCGCCTCCAAAATCACCTTTTATTGCAATATCACTGATGAGTAAATCTACATTTCCTGTTTCATTTATAACTCTGTAAGTGCAAGTATCTTGGTAAGTTTTTACTTGTGAAGCCATGTAATTATTGATGCTAAAATAGTATTCATAATAATCGCCATAAGCACCTAACCTACTTGTATCTATAGCCAGGCCAGATTTATTGTATTTGATAAAAAGTGCATTTTCAATTTCACTTCTTTTAAACCCTGAAGTATTGGTAGAATCCATGTTAAATGTCAGTCCAATTGAAGCATCCATATCATCGAAACAATCGCAAATTATACCATAGCAGCATGAACTTAGTTGCATAGTAAGCGCAATGTAAACAAGAACTGAAATGCTTTTTATTTTTATCATTTTGTTTGATTAAATCTTCACAATTTGGTGTTGCAGGAAATATGCAACAAGTATCCCATGTTGCAGGATTTCTGCAACATGTTTTAAACTTCCTGTGTCCAGTTGGCTCTGTCCATAGGACTAAATTGCCAAGGCGCTTGGTTGTTTTCTAAGTTATTGAACATGCTATTCAAAGAAGCAGGAGCAGAAGATTGTTCCATCACTTTGAATCTTCTCATTTCCACAATAATTTCCATTGGGTTGATGTTTACCGGACACGCTTCTACACAAGCATTACAAGTATTACAAGCCCACAATTCTTCTTCGCTGATTAGCGTATGAAGGTTTTTATTATCATCAACAAAACTTCCGTTTTTATCAATGTTTTTACCTACTTCCTCTAAACGGTCGCGTGTATCCATCATAATTTTTCTTGGAGAAAGTAATTTGCCTGTTTGGTTCTGTGGACAAGAACTGGTGCACCTACCACACTCTGTGCAGCTATAAGCATCCATTAAATTTTTCCAAGTAAGGTCTTGTACATCTTTTACTCCAAAACTTGTTGGAGGCTCATATCCCTCTGGAATTTGTGCAGATGGGTCTAACATCAATTTCACTTCTTGTGTAACAGAAGCCATATTGTTGAGTTCACCTTTTGCTTTCAGGTTTGAATAATAAGTATTAGGGAAAGCAAGAATCACATGGAAATGTTTACTAAAAGGCAGGTAATTCATAAAAGCAAAAATGCCAAGGATATGAAACCACCAAAAAACTCTTTCCATAATAATTAATGAATCTGTGCTCCATGATTGAAAGAACGGAACCAAGAACTGAGAAATAGGGAAGGAGCCCGCATTCACAAAATGTTCAGCACCGCGCATTTGAAGAATTTGGTCGCAGGCATTCATTTTTAATAGTGCACCCATCAAAACAATTTCTACTATTAAAATGGTAGCAGCATCACGGGTTGGAAATCCTGTCATTTCAACACCCGAAAAACGTTTGATTTTTACAATAAAACGGCGACCTAAGAAAACGATACAAGCTACAAAAACACCAAAAGCAAGAATTTCGAAGAAGCCAATTGCTACATTATAGACCGAACCGAGGAAAGAAAAAACTCTGTGAGTACCAAAAACTCCATCAACAAAAATTTCTAAAACCTCAATATTGATTAAAATAAAACCAATATAAATGATAAAATGGAAGAAAGCAGGCACAGGACGAACGGTCATTTTGGTCTGACCAAAAGCCACTTTTAGCATGGTTTTTAAGCGTTCAGAAGGATTGTCACTTCTGTCTATATCTTTGCCTAACAAGATATTACGACGGATTTTGCCCAAATTTTTGGCAAAGAAAAAAACGGAAACCCCGCTTACTAAAAGGAATAGTATTTGTTGCAGCATAGTTGAAACTTAACAAACAAAATAACAAATTGTGCTGAACCTGAGCAAATACATAAAAAAATTTGCAAATAATATTTAAAAGCTTACCTTCGCATTCCTTTATAGGAAAAGATGGTGCGGTAGCTCAGTCGGTAGAGCAAAAGACTGAAAATCTTTGTGTCGGGGGTTCGATTCCCTCCCACACCACGTTAAACCCTTGTAAACACTACGTTTGCGAGGGTTTTTTTATGTCCGGGGACGGAATGGGGTACGGTTTAATTTTTTTATTGAAAAAATATAGACGAATACTAGATGGCTTTAAAAAGTTGGATGTTTAAATCATAAGGTTTTTAAAAAGTCTTCTGCATTTCTAGCTTTCTTTTTCATAGACCTAATTTATTTCATTTCTTAAATTTCATTTTTTATTTCTGCTAATAGCATTGCCTTTTCATTTGTGAGTTCATTGGTATTAACATAAGAAAGATTATTCAAAATCTCCATTACCGAAGACGGTTTCTTATAGAGAATTTCAAATAGTCGTTTCATTATTGTGGCAATAATTTGACTGTAAAATGGAATTTTATTTATCTTAATTAGGACATTCACAAAACCCTTCAGAATGAAAGTTCCGAAGGGTTTTTTGTTTTACAATATTAGTTTAGGAGATATTGTAAAATCCAAAGAATGATCTAGGTAAAAGGGAAAGTCAGATATTCTAGAAAGTATAAGCCAAGTTAAAGTTTACATCAAAAAAGGCACCAGCTCCGGCTAAATAAAATAATCCTTCAAAGCCCCCTTTTGCTGTATCATGCTTACCTATGATGTCGGGGCATAATTTAATTCCCTGTGTGCAGACTATGGAGAATTTATGTTTTTTGTCGAGAGGGATTTTTTGGCCTGTACCAGTGCCCAATAAGGCATAGGTTCCAATCGATTCGTATGAATGGCCTAATCCTCCTTTTACATAATAAATATGTTCAAATTTTCTTTTGAAGTATTTTCTGAATTCAATGTATCCATGTTTTCCTGGTACTAAACCGTAGAACTGGGTGTAGTTAATAAGTAATGCATATTTTTCATGAAAACGCGACTCTACTGCAAATCGAACTTTACCAGAGAAACCTAATGGTTGAACAACATAAAAACTAATCTGGTTTTTAAAAGTTGAGTCTGGTTTTTGAGCATATAAATTATTTGATAAGATCAACAGAAGAATGGATAGGTAAAACGTAAAATTCATTTTCATTTTGATTTCTTTTTTAGGTTTCAAACTTTTCATTTTGAAACTGTTTTGTAAAATTGAATTATTCAATTGTCACTTTCAATTAATGGCATTTTTTGCAAAAATCCATTTGCTGTTTGCTAATAGTGCAAGAAAAAAAACAGAATTCTTTTTTTGTGATAAAAGTTGATTATTTGCTTACAATTGGACTATTTTCGATCACATTTTTGTGGGTCGATATGAAGGACCAGCAATGGAGTAATTATCACCCAATGGAAAGTTAAACCACTTAATGAATACAGTTTTAAAAATGTTATATAAAACGTAATCAATCACCCAAAATCCAACACCTGTGCCCCAATACTCAATCCTGCACCGGAGCCAAGAATAAGCAACTTTTTTCCTTTTGTTTCAAATCCTGAATTCAATAGTTTTTCTAGTCCAAGTGGGATGGATGCCGAGATGCAGTTGCCATAATCGGCAAGGGTTTCAACGATTTTATCAGAGTTGGGCATATAGGTGTTCCTGAAAAAATCATTACCAAATTTACTTGCCTGATGAGTGATGATGGCATCAAATTCACAAAGTTTAGTTTTTGATTCCTTTTGCACTTCAAGTATAAATGGTTCAAATTTCGACTTAATCAATTTCATCATACCCTTGCCATTCATTTTAAATAAGTAACCAATATCATCTGATGAAGAATGTCTTCCTCTGTTTACATAACCACCTATTGGAACATTCGCAAACAAGGCTCCTGATGTATAATTTTTAAAATTGATATAAGTCTGTTTAAATCCTTTGTGTTCAGATGCTTCTAGAATCATTGCTACAGCTGCATCTCCAAATAATCCGAATACTTTTTCGTCGTGTGTTCCCAATGCAGCAGATGCAATTTCAGAACAAACCAATGCTATACGTTTGTATCTGCCACTTTGTATAAATAATTGTGATATATCCAATGCATTCATAAAACTCAAGCAGGTACTATCAATATCCATACAATGGAATTCGACCTTATCATCGGTTAACTTTGATTTGATAATGGCTGAGGTATGCGGCACCGGATAATCATAAGATGCTCCGCAATAAATGAGCAAATTGATATCACTTATTTGAATTCCGCTCCTTTCAATAGCCTTTTTTAGTGCCCTTACGCCCATCTCAGAAACAGTTTCTTCAGCTGAGGCTTTGTGTCGGAATTGTACGCCTGTATTTTTCTCTATTCTACCTTCAACACCCTTTACTTGTTTGTCTAGTTCTTCAGATGAAATACGATGTTTAGGCAGGTATTTTTCAATGGCTAGTATATTGGTTTTCATCTTATATTCTTTTTATTTTTCTGAGTTTGTTTCCGGGAATCAGTTCAATTTCATTTTTAAATGCTAAGCTAAACTGACTAATCCCTAATGTTGTAAAGTAAGTGGAGATGCTGGTTTTAAAGGATTCGCATGCCTTTTCAAATTCTTTGCTTTCACACTCAATTCCTATTTCTAAAAGTGTGGCCGATTTTTGTACAATGGTATAACGAGTAAAATGGTCGGTAAACAAGGCAATTTTTCTTGATAACAAATCTGGGTAAATTTTGATACCCGATAATTCCAACACATCATCTTCTCTTCCAATGATTTTTTCGATGGCAATGAATGCTGAACCACAAGTACATTTATCTTTTTTAACTTCCAAAATATCATTTAAACGGTAACGCACAATGGGCTGACTTTCTCTCGAAAAATCTGTGATGATGGGATAAAATTTAGTTTCATCAATCCATTCTTTTTCAATCATCACCAAATCTTCATTGATGTGCATGGTTCCATGTTCACAGGTACATCCAAGAAAACCTTCTGTACATTGGTAAACCTCACTCAGTTGTACTGGAAATACTTGTTTGATGAATTGCTTATCTGCTTCATCCAACACTTCTGCAAAAGAGATAATTTGTGTTGGATTGATTTGTATAGTTTGATTGAATTTCGCTTTTGTTATTTCCATTAAATAGGAAGGTTGAGAGGCAAGGATATCCGGTTGAAAAGCTCCAAGTTCCTTTAATAGTTCATCTATGTTTTTAAAGATATCGAAGTATTTAAATTCAAACAACAATGAATCAACCGATGAATACAAATTGCTATTGGCTCTTAAAAAGAAAGCTACTTTTTGTCGTTTAAATAATTTAACCCGAATCACTCTTTGCATCACCAATGCTACCCATTTGGCTCTTTCAGTTTCAGACACCAGAAAAACGCCTCTTTTACCACTAGTGCCGGTTGAAAGTCCTACTGTAATTCCATTGATTTCACTTTTGAAATCTCTTGTATTTTCAGATTGTATGGCTAAATCCAATGCTTCATTTAGCTTGATTCCACAGGTATTGATGGCATCAAAATTCGACATGAATTCAGGTTTGGAAATGATGGGAATTTCTGTCCATTGCTTGGTATCAAGATGTGTATATTTTTTGTAGTAAGTTGATTTACTTAATACCTTTTCCTGAAATATTTTTACCTGTTTATTTTGATAAGCACGCAGTTCTTCAAGCGAGTTGAATTTTCCTCTTGCGATTAACTTCAAATAATACCAGATGATTTTCAACTTAAATTTCATTTGATATCAATTGAAGGGTTTTAGGACAATGAGTAAAAACAATTTTTGTTTCGGGATTAGCTTGTTTTATTCTACTCAATTTTTCCATGGTTTCTTTTAAATCTGTCCATGAATCAATGAATATTCTAACCAATTGTAAAGGCAAAATTCCCTTGATAAAACAATCAAAATCCCAGGCTGCATCCGTAGCAAAGAGTAAATGTGAACTTTCATCATAAAAGCCCAACATTCCTTTGGCATGGCCGGGTAGAAGCAATAGTTTGAAATGAGGGATTAATGTCCACTTGAATTCTGTTATTCCAAAGTCATTGATTGTTTGTGATGAAATATCTTCAATATACACCACTCTTTCTTTGATATCATTTGGAATCAGTTTATGAATAACTCCTTTGCTAACTGCACTGATTCCTTTCAGGTTTTGTGTTTGTTGGAAAGCTTCTTTCGTGCAGATTAATTTTGCATTCGGAAAGTCTTTCAATCCTGCAATATGATCTGCATGAAAATGTGAGATGATAATGTATTTGATTTCAGTATGATGAATTCCTTTTTTTCTAAGGATTTCAATGGCTTTTTCATCATCTTTTAACTGAACGGGAGTTGCAAACTTGTAAAGTATTTCAGGGAAATATTTAGTAGCAGAATCAAAGTGATTGCTATAACCTGTATCAAACATGATATAACCCAAATCAGGCACATGAATCAATGCCCAAACTGCATAAAAGCGTAGTTTTTTTAATCCTTTTTGGGGATTCACTACTTTCTCATGTGCCTCACAATAACCGGAAGCAAACAGTTCAGTTTTTATTGTTGCTTCTTTTGCCATTCTGTAAATTCTTTGATGCCTTCTTTGGTAGTCATGATTGGCTGATACTTCAATAATTCTCTGGCTTTGCTTATGTCCATGGTCATGCTTTTAGATAGAATACCAATACCATATTTTGTCATGGCTGGTTCTTTTCCTCCTTGCAAATTTTTAGCAATGAATTCAATGATTCCTGCAGCAAACAATGCAATACCAACCGGTACTTTTTTACTTGGTGGAGTTAAACCCAGTTCTTTTAATGTGTACTGAATGCTTGGCCACAATTCACTTGGATTACCATCTGAGATATT
>JBIPMI010000268.1:0-4314 GCA_044369215.1 Bacteroidia bacterium
CCAACCAAAGTTTTTATGCCCATTTCTTTTGCAACAACTGGCACAAATTCATTTCCTTCAATACACGAAAAAGAACGAACCCATTTACAATGTGGTTGAAGTTTACTCATCCTTCTTTCAACCTGTTCTTTGCTTAATATATCTCCCGGTCTTTGACCATCTTCATACATACTGAAACAAAAGCCATGCACACCATTTTCTAAGATATCATGAAAAGCCTTTTTAAATTCATCTTCTTTCTCAGGAATACTAAACTCTATTGATGTTTCATCATTCACCATTTGTGCTTCATGATTCAATATTTGTGCTTCGTATTGTTCATGATTAAACAAATGCTCTTTTCTGTACGACATAATTTTTTTCTAATTAAAATTTAAAATTTTCATTTACATCCCAAGTCTCCATGAGGTTCCTGCACCACCTTCAAAACGAATTTTCCATGTTTCATCAAATGATGAAAAATAGAATAATTTAACATTGGCCGCTTTAGCCCAAGCTTGAGCTTCAATAAAATAAATCATTAAGTTATCTGAAGATGGAATTGCTTCACCAACAACCTGACCTTTACTTGGCCATCCTGTTTCTGTTACAATAACCTCTTTTCCTTTGGCTATTTTGTTAAATCTTTTTATTCTACTCAGAGACTTTATTTTCAGCGGAGTTTCCTGATGGTTTAGGAGCTTTTCTTTTAGCTAGTTCAGCGCTAATTTCTCTGGCTTTGTTTTCATCCACATCATAATCCCACATCACCCAAATTGCTGTTAATGTTCCTAATAATGGAATAAATGAAAAGAATAATCTCAAGCTAAACATGGTTTCATAGGTCTGACTTGGTGCACCTGAATTAAAATCAATAATGGTTAAAATTAATCCACTTAATAAACCTGCAATAGCCAATCCAAATTTTACCATCCACCAGTAAATGGCACCAAAAATACCTTCTCTTCTTTTACCGGTATTTAATTCATCAATATCAATAACATCTGAAGTCATCGACATCATCAATGTAAATAAGCTTCCAATTCCAAAAGAAATAAAGGGTAATGCAAACAAAAACAGATAAGGTTTTCCCGGTACAAACAAAAACAACAAGGATACATAACCTATAATTGAAATTCCCTGTGACCAAACAAATGCCATTTTTTTACCGATTTTTTTCGACATTAGTGAAACTAGGGGAATAATTAAAACAGTAGTGAATACAGCAGCAACACAGCCAAATAATGTTGGCCATAAGCCCATTCCGGTGCCGTTAAACAAATAGTATTTAATGATGAAATAAGAAAATCCTGCTGTGGTATTAAATGCATTAAAAATTAAAAATGTTGCAATACATAGTTTCTTAAATGGAACAATCAATAAGGCTTCTTTAAAACCCTGAATAATTAAATCAAAACTTCTGCTTGCATTTTTTAAGGTTAATGGTTCATAATTTTCATTCAAACTCGATTTACTATCAATAAAAATTCCGGGAATAGCAGCCAAAATTGTACATCCAATGGCTACATATATTGCTAATGTTCGGGTTGCTATTTCACCTGATGTAAAAAAATTATACTCCGGATTCATAATCACCCATAACCAAGGCGCCAATACCCATGCAAGCTGACCAATCAATTGAGCGGTTGCCATTATATTGGTTCTTTCATGGAAATCATCACTCATTTCATAACCCATTGCCACATAAGGCACACTAAAAATGGTTATCCCTAAGTAAAATATCAAGGACCAAATAAGAAAATAGTAAAAATTATAGTTGACAGAATTGCTCGAATACAATTGCCACATAAAACCAAATGCTACTCCTGTCATGATAGCTCCAATAATTACATATTGACGTCTTCTTCCCCATTTCGATTTGGTATTATCTGAAATATAACCCATAATCGGGTCGGTAACTGCATCAAATAATTTGGGTACAAAATAAATGATACCCAGCATCCAGCCAGGAAATCCTAAGTTTTCAACGAGGATTACAATGAAAATTCCCAAGGTTGCCGGAAACATTTGATTGGCTAACATACCTAATCCAAAAGCTAGTTTTTGGGTAAATGGTACTTTGCCTGATTTTACTATGTGGTTCATTTTGTTGGTTTATAGGTTTGTTTGGCTTACTTAATCAGTACTGTTTGTATAGCTTCTCCATTTAAATTGGTTTGAAGCTTTTTGTCTTTATGATTGATATTGATGCTTTTTGAATTTGCTGTTGGATTAAATAATACCACTACAATTGAGCCATCTTTGTTTTCCAATGCAGTACACATGATGTCTTTATCTTCCATTTTCCAGGCTATTCTTTTGGCACCCGGACGAATGAATTTACTGAAATGTTTCATGGTATAATACAAGGGAGTAAAATATACTTCGTCTGATATTGTATCAACAATGATAGGGGCAATACACCAGTTTTTAAACCAGTTTGGACCACCTTGTTTGTCTAAAACCATGTTCCAGTCGACCCAACCATCAACACCATGATTTAAACAACCAATGATATCTGTTGCATATCTGTGAACAGGAGCATATTTAGGATGCAAGTGTTTATCAGCATCACTTGCCCAATCCCAACCCCAATCTGTAGCTTCTTTTTTCCAATACCATTCGTCTTCATTCCAATGCGGTACTTCAGAATCAATGCAAGCTTCTGTTTGAATTAAATGTTTTTGAGGTGTTTTGTTAGTTGCATAATCCAATGCTTTTGGAAAGTAATCATAGGTGCTTTCATACCAATGAATAGCTGTTCCTGCATAGTATTTACTCGATTTTTCACTTCTGTACATTTCATCAACCCATTCTTTTAATCCGGCTCTGTTTTGGTCGTAACCCAATATTTTCACACCACTAAATTCTGTTTTTTCTAATTTGGGTCCTAAATGAAACTCCACAAAATCGGTCATTTCTTTTGGTGAAAAATGTGTGCTTTCCCAATTGTTTCCATTGCCATGTGGTTCATTAATAATGGTAATACCCCAGATGTTGATGCCTTCTTTTTTATAAGCCTCCAGATATTTTTCAAAGTACAAAGCAAAAGTAGGGTAGTACTCAGGAAGCAATTTACCTCCAACATACTTTTTATTGTCTTTCATCCATGGCGGACAAGTCCATGGTGATGCAATGATTTGAAATTGATTGCTTGAAATTTTCTGGGCTTCTTTTATAATCGGAAAGATATCTTTTTGGTCATGTTCAATGGTGAAATGTTCCAGTTTTAAATCATTCTCAACAGGCGCATATGTATAATTATTTAATGAAAAGTCGCATGATGCAATAGTAGTTCTGCATAAAGAATAGTTTGCTTCACTTTCACTAAAATAGGCATTTAGAATTTTTGTTTTATTTGAATCACTTAGTTGATTGAGCAAATAACAACTGGCTTCAGTAAACGAACCTCCAAATCCTGTAATTGTTTGAAACTTTTCATCAGCGTTTAATTCAATAGTAATATCAGAATTTTCATTTGAACCGGGTTCTATCTTTTCAAAATGGTTTCCGGCTTTTGAAGTTTCATAGATTTCTACATTCATTTTTTTTGAATTACAACTGCTTGTTAAAACCAATATGAATAAAAGTAAGTGAATATTATTTAGCTTAAAAACATTATTGGAACTCATCATATTATACTATTTAATTTTTGAAATTAGGAATTTTAACTTCCTCAAGTAAATTATTCAACTTACCCTCATAACTTTTAGTGATGATATTTCCATCTCTTTTTAGGTTTTTGAAGGCACCTTTATCTACTTCATTCCATAACATATACTTGGCTTTCCCATCAATTGTAAAGAGACCGAAATGATTCTCAGAACCAAATGGATTGCCTTGGTCTTTCCAGTTTTCATCGAATGCCTCAAAATAGAAACAAGATATTTTTTCTTCATCTGTCCATGCTCTCATCAATTTATAGAAAATTGAGGACTTGTATTCATCACATGCTTTTGACCCATTATCACCATATAAATCTCTCGACATACTTGCCCAACCTGTTTCGCCTATATGAATCGGTTTATCAATACCCAATGATGTCATATAATTTTTAACACTTCTATATTGATTCTTTGAATAATCACGCGCTCTTGTCATCAATGAATCTATTTGTTCCTGAATTTTTAATGATGATTCATGTGGCATAACTCCCCAGAATACTGGATTGTAATGCGTATCATGCATAGGATAAGTGTGCATAGAGATATAATCAACTGCTTTACACAATTTTTCTAAATCAGGTATGTGATAGGAATTATCGCCACCACCCCATGATGCAAAATTGTCTGATGATGTAATCCAGATATCAGGATTTAGTTTATTTTCTTTTTT
>JBIPMI010000269.1:0-4305 GCA_044369215.1 Bacteroidia bacterium
ATAAATTGCAAATGAACCATCAGAAAGTGAATCTCCTGAGCCATAATTTACATCGGCTCTATAAGAAATACCTGAAACAGGTTTAGCGGTTGGCAATCCGCCTTTTTTGATAAAAACAACTCTACCTTCTCCAATACCATTAATCCATTTTAAAGATAAAGAATCTGAGCTAACCTTTGGAAATGAAAGAGATTTAGATGGATTTACAGGAGGATTTCCTGGTACTTTCATTTTCACATTAGCACTTGCCATTGCGCTTGCCAGATAATTTATTGAAAAACTTGTCCCATTGTATTCAATAATTCCGAAATAATAAGTAGAACCAGGGTTCAATCCACTAACTGTGCAAGAACTACCGGTACCAACATAAATAATTTTTTCGGTGCTTGAAAAGTTATAAGAAACTCCATTAAAATTTCCATCAGAATAATAAACCTCTCCATCTACAGGAGCACTAAGAATTTCAGCATCTTGAGAAGCAATAATTATTCTTCCAGCGCCATTTCCAGAAGTCCAAGTTAATTTTACCGATGAAGTTCCAATTTCGGAGAAACTGATATTAGAAGAAATTTCAGTTGGCTCTGAAGCAGGCACTAAAGTCGTGAAATTAGCAATAGCAGGATTATCAGCTTTTACTCTAGCAAAAGCACTTATTCCATTGTATTCAAAAACTGCAAAGTGGTATGTAGTTCCAGATTTTAAGTTAAATAACTCAAGACTATCGCCTGCTTCGTTATAAACAACATAATTTTCACTTCCCAAATCATAACCATTTGCAAAAATTTCACTTGGGAATAAAGATGTGCTATCTGTAGGAATAGCATTTACAGCTGAAGCCTCTTTTGCCACAACAATTCTTTTTGAACCATTTCCTTTTGTCCAAGAAATTTTCATTGAATTGGTTTTAATCTCTTTTGATTGAATTGAAGAAGCGGAAACAGTTGGAGGATTATAACCTTGAATTGTAGATTGAGAAGCAGTTGCAGGATTAGAACTTTGGTATTTTATAAAACTACCAATTCCATTTACTTCATAAACTGCAAAATAGTAAGCAGTTCCAATGTTTAGTGAACTAATTTCAACAAAAGTATCTGATGAATTAGATAATACAAAGTTTCCAGAACCTATAGAGTTCCCCATTCCAAACTCAGATGAAGAAGAATAATCTACTCCATCTACTGGTGCCGAATCAACTGCAGAACCCTGTCTTCCAATTACTAAGTGCTTTGAACCATTTCCTTTATTAAAACGTAAAGTCATGCCTACTGGAGAAACATTGCTGAATTGAATATTTGATGCTGCTTGGTTGGGAGCAGAAACTAACATTTGGATTCCAGAAATATTATTTCTAATATTTCCATTATTCAACTTGTAATCACCGCTAACAAATAAATAATTATCAATAAATTTAACCTGATTAATAGAAGTAAAATTCCCGGAAAGATTAAAATCTATACTGTTTGAATTTGTAGAATAAAAAGCATTAATTCCTCCGGAGGATAAGCCACCCGCATATATTACTTCGCCCTCAAATGCAATCGTTTTAACAGCAAAATTAACTGCGGGATTAAAGCCCTGAATTGGCAATGCATTCGCTGTATCAACTGCTGCGATATTCGAAATAAGGTTTTCCCCAACTTGAGAGAATGATCCTGCTAGGTATACTTCAGATTTATCTTGAATTAAATCATAAACATCATTGTTAACAGAAGGATTCCAAATATCTAAACTTCCTTCATTTGTTAAATTAAACCTCGCAACGCCTCTTCTAAGTGTATCATTAATTTGACTAAATTTACCTGTAACATATAAATAATCACCAAATGCTTTAAGATTAGTTACCTCATCATCCGTTGAATTGTTCCAAGAATCTAAAGAGCCATCAATTAATGAAACTTTTGCTAAATTTCCTCTTTCTGTTGAATTGACTAAAGAAAATAAGCCACCCAAATAAGCACTATTACCAGCAATCACAATTTTATTTACTTGACCAGATACATTAGAAACAATTGAAATTGGATCTCCATTTAATGTGTCAATTAATGCAAAACCAGAACGGCTAATTGTATTAATGGAAGTAAAATTTCCACCTATTGCAATATGATTACCATATAATTCAATTGATTTAACCTCATCATTTACATTCGGAGCAAATGCTTCTACAATTCCAGTATTGAAATCAAAAGAAGCAAAATTGCTTCTTTCAACACCACCAAAACTTGAAAATTCACCCCCAGCAATAATTGTATCATTTGCTACAAATATTGAGGAGATTTTATTGTTAAATTTAGGAGAAGTAAGCAGGGATCCTGATAAATCAATTGATGCAAAATAAGAAACGGCAGAGCTACCAATTGTGTTAAAATCACCTCCTAAATATAAGGCTGAATTAAACAAAACCATGGCATTCACTTCGCCAGATGGAGCAGGATTAAATGTGGTAGCAATCCCAATAGTTTTATCAAAAGCCACAATATTGTTTCTGAATTCAAATCCTACTTGAGAAAAACTACCTCCTACATAAATTGAACTAGAATTAAATTCAATCACATTAATAGGTCCATTAATATCAGGATTTAATGCTGTTACCGTATTGCTTATTAAATTAATCGCTCCAAAATTATTTCTTGTAAAAGTATCTATAGAACTAAAGTTACCGCCCACATAAAGTAATCCATTATCAAAGTCTAAGCTATTAACTGTGCCGTTTATCGAATTATTCAATGATTGTAATGTGCCAGACAAAGCGCTAATTGAAGCCAAGCCATTTCTTGTTTGATTCAGAACTGTAGTAAAACTACCACCAATTATTATTTCAGCACCGGCAATTGCAAATGCACGCACTTCTCCATCTGGGTTTGGGCTTAATGGAAGTAATTGTCCATTTAAAGTGTTTACTGCGGCACAATTCATTCGAGATGTAGAATTTACCGTTTCAAATGTACCTCCAATTAATAGAATATTCTGTGTAATATGAAGCGCCTTAACAGGTCCATCAACACTAATATTCATTGAATTTAAAGAGCCATCCGGATTCATAACCAGTAAGTTCTTTCTTCCCATTGATTCGAATTCACCTCCGATGTAAATCAAGCCCATTGCATCTTTTACAATGGCATTTACTTGACCCATTATTTTTAATCCAGAATTCAAAATGGAGTTAGTTTGGTTATTAAACATAATTGCCGAACCTGTATTAGGTCCTACATAATTAAATTTGCCACCAATCAATAATTTATCATTTCTTTTAACAACTGTATTTACGAGTCCATCAGTCTCCCAAAATTTGTTATCTAAGGATTGACCAATGCACAGATTAATTGTTGAAATAATTATGCTTACAATAAGTAATATTCTTTTCATAGTTTAAAGTTTATAAAAGAAAAATGGCCTAAGGCCATTTTTCCTATTTCGAAATTATCAATTTTTGGATGCTTGATTGACCATCAATGTTAAGTTGAACAAAATAATACCCTACATTTAACTGTTGCACGTCTAAAGCCACATAAGAATCATTCAGGTTGCTAATTGTTCTATTCATTACTTCAACTCCTGATAAATCAACTATTTTTAAACTAAGCTTAGAGGCCATTACACCTAAATCAAGGTTAAGTTTACCATTGGTTGGATTCGGCCACATTTTCACCTCCGGACTAACTTTTGCTAATTTTTTCTCTGATTCTTCAACTAAAGAGTTTGTTGCACTTTGGCCTTTTATGAAATTTACCTCTGAACTAGTTAATGCTCTGCGGTATATTCTTACATCATCAATTGAGCCATTAAATGAATAAATTTGAGTGTTCCTATTAATGTCTGTCACGTGACCAATATTCCAGTGTGTTCCTAAGAATGTCTCCGGCTCAAAGAAATTAGTTATATTTTGTCTACCTATCTCGTTACCATCCAAATAGAAAATAATCTCAATTCCTGATTTAAACACAACAGCTAAATGGTGCCAGCTATTGTCTTGAATAGGAGCTACAGAATTTTGATTTACTTGTAAACTAGTTGTATTGCTATTAAATGCATAAGTAACGGTATTGATATCAGATAATTGAATTCCTCTGATTTCAGAATCACCAAATGATGTATAAAAAATTGGTTTGGGTGTATTTGAATTTTCGAAGTTTGGCGCTGTTTTTATCCAAGCCAAATATGTTGATGCATTAGTTGTTGCGGCACCTGCCACATTAACCGGATCAACGCCTAAAACATCAACACCTGATATACTTGGTTGAAATAAATAAGCCTTATTTGCACTATTAGAACGGTCGTTTGTAGAGGTAATATTCTGAGCAAATCCAT
>JBIPMI010000270.1:0-4297 GCA_044369215.1 Bacteroidia bacterium
GAATTCATTTTGAGCATTTTTCTATAAACATGAGACCACCTATCGGGGTCTTACAACTCATAAAATAGAAAAATTTTATATTAAAACTTTTTGATAATTTTTCTCAAAGAAGCAAAGAATAATATAAACTACTATTGGTAAACATCCGGATATTCGTCAACTAATTTTATTCTTTGCTTTCAATTTCATCAAACTAAAAATAGAACAGCTTTTTTCTTGTGTTTGGATAGTCGGATTCGAAACCAAAATATTTTATAAATGAAAAATGAAAATAGCTTGAAGTATTTAATAATTTGGCGTCCTTCAAAATATTTTCTTTAACGTAAGAATCAGCATTTATGGCATGTTTTGGGATATATTCAAACTGTAAAACGCTATTTTTATTCCTAAAATAAATACCATATCCTTTTGAATCATCTGAAGTAAAATTATTAAACTTTTTATTGATTTTTCTAAGCTCCAAACTTCTTCCATTTTCCTTATTCATTAACCATTGAATGCCATAGGAATTTGCAGTAGACTCGTAATAAGAATTTGACTTTTCTTCCACTTTATCAATTAAAATTCCAGTTGATTCATCCTTATAAGTATAACTTAATTTACTTTTTTCGAAATTCATCGTAAAGAATAAAAAATCGTATCCTAAAGCAATATGGTGAACTCTCCACTGACTGCTTGCACTCATTGGAAACAGCCATGATTCCGAATATTTAACCTGGTATTGATAGGATAGAAATTTGTTTTGTATTGGATTGATATTTAAAGCTAAAGCCAATCCTGGTGCGATTCCCAATGAATTTTTTATATCTTCTTTACTTACAATATCAGAATTATACTCTATAATATTTAATCTGGAAGGAAGTATCTGAAAGTTGGTTCCAATACCACCTTCAATACGCCATGAACTTTTCAAAAACTCATCTTTAACCAAAATTACTTCAGGCCTTTTCAAAAAGGTTTTGATTTGTGTTAATTGAGATTGTGCTTCAGTAGAAAAAGCAAAAAGAAAAAACATTATGTATACTATATTTTTCATTGATTTTACTTTTATAATTTGGCTCCAACTAAAAATCTTACTCCATTAACTTTACTTCCATCAGCACCTTCTATGAGATTTTTTCTGCCTTTTTCGTAAATCAAACCGGCTGTAAAGTAACTATCCCCAATGTTAAAATCACAACCCACGCCGTATTGAATAGAATTAAGTGTTGTATTTAAATCTACTTTATTGTTATTTAATTCTTTGTTATCAGCCAGTGCAAAAGCTTTAACAACTTGAGATACGGCAAAAACATTATTATAGGCAGCCATCAACCAAAAGTTATTATTTGTTTGAAATGAATTATGGTATTTAATAGAAAGTGGAATTTCAATATTTAGATTTTCCATTTTATAAGCTTCTTGCTCCTTCATGCCACTTGGAATATTTTTACTTTTAGGCATTATCGCCATTTTTAGTATTTGGTATGTAAACAAGCCTGATAAACCAATTGAAAAGTTTTCAATTGGAAAATAGTCATAACCATATCCAATTGGAGTAATCGAAATGGCCGGCTGGTAATTAAACTGGCCCTCTTGTGTTTTAAAATATTGATATGATGGCATTAAAAAATATAGTGTGTGAGGTCTTTGTTCTTTAGCCATTCTTCTTAGGCTTTGAACATCAGAAACAGACCCCATTACTTCATTGTTAAAAATAAAATTTAGGTTTCTAACAAATCCAAAATTGAAAAATATATCTGTTTTATCTGCAGATGCGCCTAATGCATATTGGTTTTCACCAAATATTGGAAAATTCCACATACTTCTAAAATAGGCATGTAATCTATTATCAATATTCAAGCCAACTTCAATACCATTTGACCAACTTTGTGGCAATCTACCATATCCATTTAAAAAAGTACTTCTTTGGTCTAATTCAAATACAGGCAAAATATCAATGGCAGCTCGAGTTTCTGATTGCCAATCTAAATCAAAATTCAGCCTTAATCCAGCTTTTAATTGATGACTCGTACCAGAACTTTTACCTTCTCTCGTAACCTTAGAGTCAATCCAACTGCTTTCTATGATTGTTCTATTTACTAAATTATACTCTGTATAAATTTTAAATGTTTCCGAACCTAGATAAGCTTTAGTACCATATTGTAATTGGTAATTAAAACTTTCAAAAGTAAAACCATGTCCACCGGAAACACCTCCAGAAAAAGCCAATCCAAAATTTCTGCTTTGCACAGGCCAAAAACTTGCTTTAAACTGATAATCCAGATTAAAAATATTTGATGCCTCAGCTGATTCATCATAAGTAGTTACATTACCATCAAATTTCTCTTCTCTAACATCTGTATATAATGGCGCATAGGTTAATCCATAGCCAAATTCCATATCAAATGTCATTGAAGGATCTGGATAAATATTTCCAGGCCCACTCATTTCTAAATCTGAGTACGTTAACTGTGCAATTGAGATATGAAGTAATAGAGCTGCTACACTTAAATCTTCAAGCATATCAAAATTAGCATCAGTTTCTGATTGCTTTTGTTTTTCCCAATTGTCTTTTCGTTCAAGTCGTGCTTTTTCTTCTCTTGCAATTCTTTCTGCTTCTAATCTTGCTTCTTCTGCTTTTCTATCTGCTTCTATTTTATCATCTGCAGCTTTTTTTGCTGCATCAATTTCTGCCTGATCCTTCTTACTTAATCCAAGTCCATTTTTACCCAAACTTTCTTTTTCTACCTTCTCTGATTTTGTTGAAGATTCAGATGTTTTTGATTTATCTGAGGCACTTTCATTGTTACTCTTATTAGTTCCATCCTTAACATTATTACCCGAACCAGCTTTGGCACCAGCAGCTCCTGTATTTGAAGCAGGTACAGGTACTTTGGCTTTTTCGGCTTCTAACTCCTTTTTCTTTGTTTGCTCTAGTTCCTTTTTCTTTGTTTGCTCTAGTTCCTTTTCTTTGATGATTTCTAATTGGTCTTTTGGATACCTCTCATTAAACATAATCTTAGAAGCTTCAGTATAAGCTATTTTAGCTTCAGCCCAGTTTTTATTTTTAAATGCATTATCTGCTTTTCCAATTAGCTCTGTGTATTGTTTTTGATTCGACATTAATTTATTGAACTTCAAAATTCTATCCTGAATATTCCATCCATTTTCAAAATATAACTCTTCAGTTTCATGGAATGCAAATGAAAATTTAGTAAGATCTGTTTCTTTAGTGATTTCACAAATTTTATAGGAATTAAAATTTGAGTTATAAGTAAATTCCTGAAGTGCCTCCGGGCCCGAAATACCCAATACTACAAACTTAATATGCATACCTGTTACTTTAACTTCCGGAAAACCTATATCAGCCTGATGATCATATTGAGCCATTCCGTTTCTCGTATAAATAATTCCTTTATACATATAACGGTACTCACCATAAGTTTGACCATATGTAAACTTTGATTTGATATTTAAACGCAGGTATTGTTTTGTTCCAAGATAATCTCTGGAAAAATAATATTCATGTGAACTATGAACATCCATTGGTCCGGTTTGGTATTTTTTAGGAATAAAAAACTGCCCTAAAAAACTTTTGGTTTCTGTTCTATCTTTTGAATTTTGTCCAAAAGAAAAAAAACTTGAACATAATGCATAGGTTAAAACAAAAAATAGTTTTAGTAGATTTTTGGGCCGTTGCGGTTGATGTTTTTTCATTGTTTACATAAGGATTTATTATTGTAAAAAAGTTCACTTGCTAAAGCGGACTTAGTAATTAATTCAAGGTAACTTAATAAACAACAACAACCCTACATCCATCAAGTATTAATACCAATTGAAGTTATTTTGCTAATTCATAAAACTTTAATGTTGAATTTTATAATTAATTATTACGATTATCCGCTTCTTTACCTTAAAACAATTTTATAGAAACTAGATTGTAGATTTTAACGAGTAAAAATCAAACTAAGCCTCAAAAAATGAGATATGATTAGAATTATGTTTCTTTTAGCAAGCTGTTAAAATCCAGAATGGATGTCATGATTATAGAAAATAAAATAAAGAAAAATCCCACCCGAACTCACCACTACGCAGACCTTCGGTTCGCGTGGTGGTGAGTTTGGGGAATTCATTTTGAGCATTTTTCTATAAACATGAGACCACCTATCGGGGTCTTACAACTCATAAAATAGAAAAATTTTATATTAAAACTTTTTGATAATTTTTCTCAAAGAAGCAAAGAATTATGAAAATTACTTCTGGTAAACATGCGGATAATGGTTAAATCAAAAAAAGAAATTGTTATTATAAAAAA
>JBIPMI010000271.1:0-4282 GCA_044369215.1 Bacteroidia bacterium
GAGGTGAATGAGTTGCTGTTTGAAAATCAGGCCATTTGAAGCATTTTATTGAACCCTCAAATGGCCTAAATTTTGCTTATTTCATAGCTTTTATAATATCAGTAAAGCTTCTGCTTTGTAAAGCTGCCCCACCAACTAATGCTCCATCAATATCAGGAGCTGCAAATAATTCTGCTGCATTGTCTGCTTTTACGCTACCTCCATATTGAATAGTAATAGATTGAGCAGTATCATTGTTGTATTTTTCGCTAATTAAATTGCGAATAAAAGCGTGTATCTCCTGAGCTTGCTCAGTTGATGCAGTTTTACCTGTACCAATTGCCCAAACAGGTTCGTAAGCAATTACAATTTTTCTCATACCGGCTTCATCCAAATGAAATAAGCCTTCACTTATTTGTTTCTTTAAAACATCAAAATGTTGATTGCTTTCTCTTTCTTCAAGGGTTTCACCACAGCAGTAAATTGGATTTAAATCATTAGCCAAAACAGCATCAACTTTTTTAGCCAACCAATCATTGCTTTCATTAAAATATTGTCTTCTTTCACTATGACCAACAATAACATAACTTACACCACAGCTTTTAAGCATAGATGCGCTTGTTTCTCCGGTATAAGCTCCAGATGCATGGTTCGAACAGTTTTGAGCGCCAACAAATAGATTTTTGGCATCAGAAATCATTCTTCCAACTGCGTTAATATGAATGAATGGAGGAATGAATACAACTTCAGCACTTCCAATATATTCATCTTTTACCATATTTGACACTTCAGAAACAAGGGCCATGCCTTCTTCGAAGTTTTTGTTCATTTTCCAGTTTCCTGCAATAATCTTTTTTCTCATGGGTATATAGGTTATTTAAAGTTTGTTTTCCCAGAATCTGTATTCAGCTGTTATTTCGAATAGCGTTTTATATAAAGCTTTGTCTATATCGCCAAAAACAACGTTTCTTCTTCCACACATTGCTTCAGCAGTTTTATAGAATTTATTTAAAACGTGTGTTTCAAATCCTTGTGCGCCTCCCCAGCTAAAATCCGGAATAAAGTTTCTAGGGAAGCCCGAACCAAATACATTGGCTCCGACTCCAACTACTGTTCCGGTATTAAACATGGTATTGATACCGCATTTTGCATGATCAGCCATCATCAATCCACAAAAAGTTAAGCCTGTTTTCTCAAATCTTTGACTATTATATTGCCAAAGTTTAACCTCATCATAGGTATTTTTTAGGTTACTATTGTTTGTATCAGCACCCATATTTACCCATTCTCCTATTACTGCATTTCCTACAAAACCATCATGTCCTTTGTTGCTATAGCTAAAGAAAACACTGTTATTTACTTCACCACCAACCTTGCAATGAGGGCCAACGGTGGTAGCGCCATAAATTTTCGCATCCATTTTTAATCCGGCATCTTCACATAAGGCGAATGGACCACGAATTTTACATCCTTCCATCACCTCAGCATTTTTTCCAATGTATATTGGTCCGGATGATGCATTTAAAATTGAGAACAGAACTTTTGCTCCCGGTTCAATAAATATTTTTTCTGGGTTAATTACCTGATTTCCTTCGGGAATAGGCTCTGATTTTCTTCCGGCACAGATCAATTCAAAGTCTTCTTCAATAGCCTGAGCATTTTTAGAAAAAATATCATAAACCTGACTAACCTGCAGAATATTTTCCGATTTTGTCTGAATTTTTATTCCGGAGAAATTTTCTGAATTAAATTCACTGATTTCAGATTCTTTAACATTTGCCGCAATTAAAGTATCGTTTTTAAACAAAGCTTCACCTGCTTTTAATTTTTTGATTTCATCTGTTATGATTGAATTCGGGCAAATAGAACCATTGATTAAAAGATTTTCGCTTTTAACAATTAGAGGGTATTTTTCGGAGAGGTAAGATTCTGTGAGATAGGAATTTTCTTTTGTTTGTAGGTGTTTTTCCCACTTTTCGTCGATATTAAGAATGCCTATTCTGATTTTGGCAATTGGACGAGTAAATGTAAAAGGAAGTAATTGATTCCTTTCTTTTTTTGGGTCGAAATAAATGCAATTCATTCAAATAGGATTAAAAAAATAAAGCCTTCCAATTTGGAAGGCTTTACAATATTAAGCATCTAATTACTTTTTAGCATAACGCTTTTTAAATTTATCGATACGACCTGCTGTATCAATAAACATAGCTTGACCTGTAAAGAATGGATGTGACTTGTGCGAAATATCCAATTTGAATAATGGATAATCAGTTCCGTCTTCCCATTTTATGGTTTCTTTTGTTTCAACTGTGCTATGACATAAAAACATGTAATCGTTAGACATGTCTTTGAAAACCACTTTTCTATAGCGTGTTGGATGGATTCCTTCTTTCATATACTTATATTTTTTCTTTACCTGTTTGTTTCAAATTTTAAGAAAGTTTCTGAAACAGTTCAGCTTGATTTCATAAAATTTGGGAGGGCAAAAATAAGTTTAATTGTTCAAAATCAAAATTTTTGGACATTTTTTTTTGATTTCCGCCTTGAAGTGCAAAATACACTTGTTTTTTGGGATTTTTTTATAAAACCTGAGATTAATGTTTTATTGATTGTTTCGTCCTTTTGAGTTTAGCTATTTTTTAAAAAAGCTTATTACCTTTGAATTTAATGAAAACTCAGATTTTAAATCACCAGCAAGTTTTACAAATCTTGAAAAGAATGGCTTTTCAGATTGTTGAAAGGAATTTTGATGCCAAAGAAATTGTTATTGCTCACATTTCAGGTCAAGGTAAAGCTGTTGCAGATTTACTTGAAAAATTCTTAGTCGAAATCACTAAACAAAAAATTACCCGGATAACAATTCAAGTAGATAAAACTTCACCCAGTGCCGAGAATGTTATTTTGGATGTAAGTACCAAGTTTAAAGATTCAAGTCCTATTGTTTTGGTTGATGATGTGCTTAATTCCGGAAGAACGATGGTTTATGCAATGTTACCTTTTTTAGAGAGGAGAGTTTCGAAAATTCAAATTGCAGTTTTGGTTGATAGAAGTTATAAGAGTTTTCCTCTTGAAGCCAATTTTATTGGGACTTCATTAAGCACCACATTACAGGAACATGTAAGTGTAATTTATCAAAAAGGTAAAATTAGTGTCTTTCTTGAATAGTTTACTTCAAGTTGGACTTTGGTTATGCAGTGAGTAATCTACCATTGGTATTTTTTAATCTCTAATGAAACGATAGGAAGTAATTTATAAGAACATCGAAGATTTAAGGTGATTTCAAATAGCTGAATTTAGAGCAAAAAAAAACTCGACTAATTGTCGAGTTTTTTTTATAGTACATTTTAACTTACTTAACTTTTGCTTGTAAGCCTGCACCAGCCTTGAATTTAACTACTTTCTTTGCAGGAATGTTAATTTCTTTTCCAGTTTGAGGATTACGTCCTTTACGTGCAGAACGTTTAGTTACTGAAAATGTTCCAAAACCAACTAGGATCACTTTGTCGCCTTTTTTCAAAGCAGTTTGAGTGGAACCCATGAATGCATCTAATGCAGACTGAGCTTGAACTTTAGTGATACCGGCAGCTTTTGCCATTGAATCGATTAAGTCTTGTTTGTTCATATTTATTTAGTTTAAGGGTTATTGTTGTAACAAACTTAGTAAAGACAGCCAAAAAATCAAGTGCATCCAAACTTTTCTTAAATATTTTTTTTTCAACTTTGCACAAATTATTAACAAAGTTTAAATATCGAGTCAATTAATAGGTTTATTTTTGAAATTATGTAATGCCTGAGACGCCTGTAAAATAAAGGATTTTGGAGATTTTATTGGTATATTAATTTGTAAATGTGCCGTTTCGAAAATTTCTTTTCTGTTTTCGAAAATTTCTGTCAATTTAATTAAAATCGCTCCTTCATTACTACCTGAAAGTAAGGGTCTTTTGGAATTATTTTCGATTAATCTCTTGTTTAATAGTCCCAATTCTGCTTTTAGATAGATGCAAAATCCATTCTCCAGCATAGTTTTATTGTTTTCATTAAATACCGGAAATCCACCTCCACATGATATAAGAACTTTATTTAGGTTTAAAAACTCACCTAAACTTTTTTTTTCAAGCTCTCTGAAATATTCTTCACCATGCTTATCAAATAGTTCGCTTACTGATTTGCCTTCTGCATTCTCAATATAATTATCACTATCTATCCAATCATAATTTAGTTGTTTAGCCAGTTTTTTGCCCAAGGTTGTTTTACCTGAGCCTGGCATTCCCCAAATAAAAACTAAATCTTTTGTAGTCATTTT
>JBIPMI010000272.1:0-4268 GCA_044369215.1 Bacteroidia bacterium
ATTTTTACCTCATTATGCCGAAAGCATGAATAAAGCAGATTTTAAAGCCGTTTTATTTAGCAAACATGCATTAGAAATGAAAAAAATGCCCCTATTAAATGAAGAAGAAGTTGCCCTAGGTTTTGGTGATGGTACCATTGCATTTAGCAACAAAAACCAACTGAGAAACTGGATTGAAAACCATTATACAGGCAAAGAAAACTTGTTGTTAATGAGCAGCGGAACCTTTGATGGAATGAGTTTGGAGTTTTAGTGGGGAGTATCTAAATTAAGTTTCTGTTTACTTTAATTCTAAAAGCCTCTTTAACCAAGACCACCTAGCATTTGGGTTGATGCTACTTTCCAAAATATTTCAATCTATAATTAATGCCTGCAGAAAATTTTTTATCACATTTAATATCAGCAAATGGGATTTATTTTTAAAAATTTAAATGCACGGTTTTAAGAACAATTGATTAAAAAATCTTGCATCAAGTAAAATTAGTTTTCAAATAAAATAAAGACAGAAACAAGGACATATTTACCTTTCAATCAGCATCCATTCTTTTAAATTCCACAAAAAAGGCCATCTTTTTGAGACAGCCTTTAAAGTTACTTCTATTTATTTTACTACTGTATTATAATACTCCAGCGCTTTTGGCATCCATTTGTTGATGTCGGCGATGCGGGTTGCTGGACTTGGGTGTGTGCTCATAAATTCTGGTGGGCGAGCTCCGCCAGTACCATTCATTCTTTGCCAAAATGCAGGTGCTTGTTTTGGGTCGTAACCGGCCATTGCCATAAAGTACAAACCCATTTGGTCGGCTTCAGATTCATGCATTCTGCTAAATGGTAACATGACCGCAAATTGAGCACCTAATCCATAAGCTGTTGCAAAAATTTGTTGTGTTTGTTGTGGTTTACTTGCCAATGCTACAGATAAAGCTTGTCCGCCAAATTGTTGTGCCAATTGCTGACTCATTCGTTCATTACCATGACGTGCAATGGCATGTGCAATTTCATGTCCCATTACTACTGCAATTCCTGTTTCATCTTTACAAATCGGAAGAATTCCTGTATAAAAAGCAACTTTTCCGCCGGGCATACACCATGCATTTACAGTGGCATCTTCAATTAAATTAAATTCCCAATTAAAGCCTGCAATTTGATCCGACATTTTATTTTGTTGTAAATAAAGCGCAACCGATTTGGCTAATTTATCACCAACTCTTTTTACCATAGCCACATCATTACCTGTTTTAACAACTTTACTTTTCGATAAAACATCGTTATAAGAAGTTAAACTCATCGACATCATTTGGCTTTCCGGCAAGAGCTTCAGCTGTTTACGACCTGTAATTGGAACTTTAGAACAAGCTACGATTAATACAACAGCTAATAATAAAGGGATAATAATTCTGGTTTTCATCTATTTTGATTATTTAACAAATATCTTGATTAAGAATTAGGATATCAAAAAATAAGCCAATGATTTAAAAATATATTGATTATATCATTTCTACCCATAAAAAAAGGCAGAAACGTAAACGCTCCTGCCCCCTCTATAAACACAAAAACTAAATACAAAACTTTCTAATTCTTCAATAACTTATTTGTAAATAACAATTTATTCCCATCATAAATTTCAACATAATAGATTCCTGAACCTAAATTTTCTAAGTTCAATTCAGTATGTAATTCAGCCTGATTACATGGAACCTGAATTTTCATTAATTCTTGTCCCAATATATTCATCACCTTTAAAATGGCATGATTTGATAAAATTTGATTAGAATGAATAAATGTGCTTTCAGTAGCCGGATTTGGATACATACTTACATGAGAATTCATTTTATTCATTAAAGCATTTTTCTTTTCTAAATAATCTGCATCTCCCCTGTTTACAAAAATGATTCTGAATCTGTCTTCTCCTTTTTCAGCAGAATTTGAACCAATATTAAATTCGTAATAAGGTCTGTCGTTTAACAAAGTAATCACACCTAAATATTTATCTTCTAATAACACATCATAAGCTGTGAATTCATCTAATTGTGAAAATACTAATTTATGAATCCCTGAGCTTGTAGTTGAAATACCTAAGTTGATTACTTCTTCAGAAACAGGAGGTGCAATTGCATTCAAAGCATATTTTTTACCGACACTTATGCTATACAAATTGATTGTTGAATTAAACATTTTCTCTGCATCAAATTCTGCATCTTTTAAAGTTGTAGCACCTGGTACAAAATGAATAGCCATTTCATCAAACATCACTCCAGATTTCATAAAAGAAGCTTTTAAAGTTTTTACTTTGTTTTTGAATAAGCTTCCAACAGGAGCAGTTGATGATTTTACAGATTCATTCGCAGTTAAAACCGGAGAACTTGCATTTGCTTTTACAAAGAATGCCTGACCAGATGCAATGGTACTTTCACCACCATTTAAGCCTGTAATGCCATTGTAAGTTGCATAATTGTTAGTTGTAGGATTATAAATATAAATGGTATTATCGATATTGGTTTTTGTCCAACCGGCATTGTCCCAATTGATGTCACATGGATAAGGATTACCCACTAGATTCCATCCTTCACCATTAGATGCAGAGTATGTTAAACTGAAGTTAAACATGCCTGTTTGAATTGTTCCTTTAGCACTTAATGTTGCATCATTTGCTGCAGGTAAACTTCCATCCAACAAACTACATCCTTGCTCTCTGTTTCCTCTTACAAATACTCTATAACCTTTACCTGCTTGTAAACTTGTTGCATTGGTATTTGAAACACTTTGCCATGCATTGTTATATACAGTTGCTCCAGAAATTGAAGATGTTGCAGTACTGATTGTTGCTGTAGTTTCACTAAAGCCAAACATCGATGCAGAATTGGTCACTGTAGCGTCAAATCCATTGCTATTGGCAGTTAAACTTGGGCAAGTACTACCTCCTGTGCCAGAACCAGTGATATGAATATTTTGCTGCCAGCTAGAAGAAATTGTAGGACCAGTAATAAATGGTGCTGATACAAATCTGTATTTACGTCCAGTACTTCCAGGTATAAATCTTTCAACTGTTACCTGAGTTGCATTGTTTAAAGTACCCATAATCTGAGTAATTTTAGCAGTACCAATTGCGCTTGAGGCTAATCTCACAGGACGGTTATTAAAATCAACAATCGCGCCACCATTATTAATATTTAATGAAGTTCCTGCAGCAAAATCAGCATAAGCAGAAGCTCCTAAACTTAAGTTTTTGTTTGATGTAGATAAACTACCGGATTCAACCAAAAGTGCATTACTCACGCTTGTTGTAGCACTCAATGTAAATCCTGAAGCATTGTCTATTATTAGATTTTTAACAGTAGCAGGTAATCCTGTTCCAGAAAATTGAGCGCTTGTTCCTTCATATACATAAGTTCCAGTAGTTGAATAGCTGCGTGTTCCATTCACCTGAATATTACCACTAGGACCAGAAGTTTGAATTCCATTTGAAGAAGCAATTCTAATTCCTGAATTAGCATTCATAGTGAAATCACCAGTGCTACCATCAATAATATTTGTACCTAAATTTAAATTGGTATCAGCCACTACAAAATCAATATCACCCATAAAACGACCTGCTGTTTTTGCATAAATTCCGTTTAATCCATTAAATGTAATAACAGGATTAGCAGAACCAGTTTCGATAATTTCACCACCACTTAAAATTAAATTTCCAGTTCCATTAGTTCCATTACCAATAGTTACATTCACTGTTTGAGAATTGTTTGCAAGGTTTAAAGAACCTCCTATTACTTCTAAACTATCACCTACAATTAAATTTGGACTACTAGCTGATGTTCCACTCATTAATGCAATTGAACCTGTACCAGTATTCTGAATGGTCATTTTGTTGCGAACTTCAAATGATTTACTTACATGAATTAATGGACTAACATGAATTGTTTGTGAAGCTGAATTCCATTTGAAATCATAAAATGAATTACCTGAATAAGAAAATCCACCGGTGTTTGTGCAACCAATTACTTCACATAAACTACCATCTTCCCAGGTTGCAACTGGAATAGAAACAGCAGCACCTACATGGTTATCGGTATAAATACTTCCTGATTTAAATACCATTCCTGTTCCACTAATTGTACCTGCGTTTACAAAAGTTCCATAACAATCCATTACCGGAGTTCCACTTAATAAAGTTAAAGTTGAACCTGAATTTACTTGTAATGTGGCACCTGATTCAATTGTAGTTTCATCTAAACTCACATTACTTGAAATGGTAGCAATATGTCCAGCTC
>JBIPMI010000273.1:0-4254 GCA_044369215.1 Bacteroidia bacterium
TGATACCCAAAGTTACTTTAAAACCTCTACTGTTCTCTTGAACTTCTTTGGTTTTGGTGAAGCTTAATTTACTTTGTTTATCGAGTTTACCAATTAGGGTATAAATATATTTAATAACACTTAATTCTCCTTTTAAATTAACCAATTCCCAATCATCTGAAGGTTTGTGGTAATCGTAATGACTACCTGTAAAGAAATGTAAAACCGGCATTCCTGCATTGTAAAAGCTGGTATGATCGCTGGCACCTGTACCTGATGGATCGTATTTAGCTTTGATATTATCTACACTTATTTCATTCAACACAGAATCCCATCTTGGAGAAGTACCTGTTCCGCTAATAGAAAACATATTTTTAGTGGTATCTAATCGTCCAACCATATCCATGTTTATCATGTAATTTACTTTGTTTAAATCTACGGTTGGGTGTTCAACAAAATACCTTGAACCCAATAAACCTTCTTCTTCGCCACTAAAAGCAATAAACACATAGTTTTGAGAACGATAAGGTGATTTTTGAATCAATTCAGCCAATTCAATCAAAGCCGCAGTTCCACTTGCATTATCGTCGGCACCATTATGAATTTGTGGTTTTTCATTCTGTGTTTTTCTATAAGTTGAACCACCCAATTCATTGTAACCTAAATGGTCGTAATGAGCCCCAATTACTACTGTTTTTTCTGCTTTGTTGTTGATATACCCAATTACATTATGGCCTTCTAATTCAATTCCCATGGTATCAATTGCAATAGCTGCTTTTGCATTTACAAAATTGATAGAATCGAGGTTATTGGTTTTACTTAAAAAATAAACCGGACCATAAGTAAATTTTGCTTTTGTAATGGGTTTAAAATCTGGTTCTATATTGGCATCATTGGTATTAATAACAATTACAGCATCAGCACCTTTGTGGAAAGCAGTATCCAATTTTGCTTCCAAGGAAGCATAAGCTGCTAAATTTGAATGAGGATTATCGGCATCGGGGCGACCCAATTTAATCACCACTATTTTGCCCTTGATACTTTTGTGTGTGGCGTAATCATTATGACCTAAAGTAGGGGCTTCGATACCATAACCCAACCATACACATTTACCTGAAACTTCACCAATTCCAGTGCCTTCTAAAGGAAAGTTTTTACCCCTATCAATTCTCTCAAATTTAAGTTCACCAGCTTTGGTTTCTAAAATAAGTGAAGCCTTTTTATAGGATATTTTTTTGATTTTAAACTTTTGCAAATAACCTTGTTCTCCCTTTTGCCAAAGGTTCATAGATTGAAAATTTTCAACCAAAAATTCATAAGCCATTTTTTCGCCTTTGCTACCAATAAGTCGGCCCTCTAAGCGGTCATCAGCTAAGTAAGAAATATTGTGTTCAAGTGATTGAATGATATCTGCATCCGGTTTTGGAAGTGTTTGAGCAGCAAGCAAAAACGGAATAAACAGTATAAGACTAAGTGCGATTTTTTTCATATCGCTCCAAAAATACAGAAGTTCGGGTATTAATTCCTTATTGAATGCTTTTTAAATCACATTCAAATTCCTTAAAATTTCAAATATGAGTTTAAGCAAAACACCGGAAACAAAACATGCAAAGACAATTCGAATAATTTTAGGTGAAGTTTTTTGAGCCATTTTTACACCCAAAGGAGCGAAGAAAAAAGTGGCAAGTATCATTGGAAAAATCACTTCAAAATAAATATTTCCATATTGATAATTGCTTATTTTTTGAGATGCCGTACCGGATAAATTAAAAATCCCCATCACAATTGCAAACATCGGAATTACTCCATTTGAAATGGAAGATGCCTTTTTGATAGATTGTTTCATCCAATCTGTGAATAAGGGAGTCATTACAACACCGCCACCCAATCCTGAAAAAGCTGTAATCAAACCTGCAAAAAATCCGGTGGTCTGGTATTTCCATGTAGGAGCATGTTGTTCTCCAATTAAAACCGGCTTCTTGGCAAACATTCTAATGATTATAATAAACAACATCAACGCAAAAACATAGTTAAATACTTGCTTCGAATACCAATTACCTGTTTGAATAAAATAAGTCAATACCAAAGCACTCATCATTCCCGGCAAAGCAGTTTTGAGTATTTCTTTGGGATAAAAATTTCCCATTTTGTACTGTTTATAAGAAGCTAAACTTCCGGAAAAAATGATTGTAAATAAAGAATTGGCAAGGATTGCTTTTACTAAAACATCATTTTTTAAACCCATTTTGGAAAGGAAATAATCCAAAACAGGGATATAAACCAATCCTCCACCTACACCAAGAAAACCAGATAGAAATGCACCAAATGAACCAAATAGTGCCAATAAAATATAATCAGATAATTCTAACAAAACTTACTTCTTTACTTGAAGCAAAGAAACATATTTTGTTGGATTTGCAAACAGATTTAAAGCTTCTTGAATTTCTAAGTCATGAGCAAAAGATGCTTCAGTTTTTCCTTTTTGAAAGAAATATCTTTTAACAATTTCTTCTTCCAATAAAGACACTATTTCTTCTTTGTTCTTTTGAATATCAGCAGCCTTATCTCTTTTTAATTGTTGTTTTAAAGTTTCATAAGTTGCTTTAATCGATTCAAAGTACTTTTCTTCTTCTGCTTTTAATTTGAAGTCTTCAAGTTCTTGTTCAGTTTTGGTAGTATAGTCGTAGCTTTTACCTGAAGCAAATTGTTTGAAATCTTCAAAATCAGCATCAGTAAATTTAAATGATTTGGCATCATTCCCTAAAGTAACATGGGTTTCTTTATACTTAGTAGCATAATCAAAAATGATATGTTTTGCAACCAAACTTTGAACAGGTAACGACAATGTTTTTAATTCCACTTTGATATCTGGCTCAACACCACCGCCATCATAAACAGTTCTTCCATTTTTAGTTTTGAATGATCTTTTTAAAGAATCAGGAACCGAAGCCACGCTTCCATCTTCATTTCTATGAGAATAATCTAAAGCTTGAATACATCTTCCACTTGGAGTATAATATTTAGCCGTTGTAATTTTAATTTGGGTATTGTAGTTCAAAGGACGAGTTGATTGAACCAATCCTTTTCCAAAAGTTCTTTGTCCAATAACCACACCCCTATCTAAATCTTGAATAGTACCTGAAACAATTTCAGATGCTGAAGCAGAACCTCTACTAGTTAAAACTACTACAGGAATATTGATATCAGTGCTATTTAACTGTGTTGGATATGATTTATCCCATTCAGAAATCTTACCTTTTGTACTCACTACCAATTGACCCTGGGGAACAAAAACATTTACAATATTTACTGCTTCATTCAACAAACCACCTGGATTTCCTCGAACATCCAAAATCACATTTTTAGCATTTTGCTTTTTTAATTCGACCAAAGCATTTCTTACTTCATTACCTGCATCGTTTGTAAAAGAAGTCAATTTGATATAACCAGTTTCTGCATTAATCATTCCGAAATAAGGAACATTTTTCAATTTGATTTCTTCGCGGATAATCGATTTGGTTAAGGTTTCATTGCCACGTTTGATTAAAAGTTTCACCTCAGAACCAGCCTGACCTTTTAACAATTTACTGATATCAGAAGTATTTTTTCCCTTCACGGATTTTCCATCCACTTCAATTAAAATATCACCTGCACGTAAATCGGCTTTTTGAGCTGCAAAACCTTCATAAGGGTCGGTTACCATTACATAATCATCACGTTGCATGATTTGTGCACCTACTCCACCATACTGCCCTGTCATTTGAAAACGGAAATCTTCAGCTTCTGCTTCTGAAATAAAATTGGTGTAAGGATCAAGTGTTTTCAGCATCTCATCGATGGCCTTTTTGTTCATCTTACCTGCATCAATTTCATCAACATAATAGGTATTGATTTCACGAAAAACAGATGCATATAATTCCAGATTTTTTGATATTTCAAAGTATTTATCACCTACTTTAAACGACAAAAGTCCAATAACAGTAAGGCATAAAGCCCAAATGAAAACTTTTTTACTACTAATTATCCTCTTCATACTTCCGAAAATAGGGCTTGAAGATGGTAGAAACAATTTGTTAAGCTGATTTTTTACGTAAAAGGAACATTGTATTGACAAAAGGGCAAATTGTATTGATAATAAAACAGATATATGAAAGAAACAAAAACAGAATTTCAATAGTGGTGAAATTTTGCAAGTTGAATCGTAAAAAATCACATTTGAATTTATTCTTAACTAAAAAATTATTATGTTGCTAACTTGTTCAAATCCTTAATAGA
>JBIPMI010000034.1:0-13787 GCA_044369215.1 Bacteroidia bacterium
AGAAGATGGCGTAGAAGATAATATTGTAAGATTTGTAAATCATAGCAAAAGAGTATTTCCAATTGGCCGATTAGACAAGGATTCACAAGGCTTAATCTTCCTTACCAATAATGGAGATATCGTAAACAAAATTCTTAGAGCAGGGAATGAGCATGAAAAGGAGTATATTGTTACAGTAAACAAACCTTTAACAGAAGCTGCAATTAATGGAATGGCTGCAGGAGTGCCGATGTTGGGTGTAACAACCAAAAAATGTAAGGTTAAACAGGAAGGTGTGAATGTTTTTAGAATCATTCTTATTCAGGGTTTAAACAGACAAATTAGAAGAATGTGTGAGCATTTTGGATATGAGGTAACCAAATTAGAACGTGTAAGAATAATGAACATTGGTCTAAAAGGTTTACCGGTTGGCGATTGGAGAGATTTAACAGAACAAGAAATGGCGGGAATATATAAAATGATAGAAAACTCATCTTCGGAGGATAAAAAACCTTCATCAGCTAGCAATAAGCCGGCAAATAAAAGTGATAAACCAGATGCTGCAAAAGCAAAAAAAGCAAGTAGTTTTACTGCGGCTAAAAAAGCAGCACCAAAGTTTTATGGCTCACCTAGAAGTAATTCAAATGCAAGCAGAGGTTTCTCAAAGGGACCGGGAAGAAACAATAACAGCAGCAGGAGAAAAGGTTAATGAAAAAGGAAGTATCTAATGTTAATTTAGTTGTAGGTACCAAAACAAATCTACATCCTAATAATGCACATCGGGAAGCCTATGATTTCCCAAAACTAATTGAAGATTGTGAATCACTAAAAGCTTTTGTTAAACCAAATAAATATGGTAACTTAAGCATTGATTTTGCTGATCCAATTGCGGTAAAAACATTAAACAAAGCATTACTTTCTTCCTTTTATCAAATCAAATTCTGGGATTTACCCGCAGCGTATTTATGTCCGCCAATACCCGGCAGAGCCGATTATATTCACCATTTGGCAGAACATTTGGCTTATCATAAAAATTTGAAAGGCATTGATATTGGAGTAGGAGCTAATTGTATTTATCCAATTTTAGGTCATTCAATTTACAAATGGAATTTTGTTGGAACCGATATCGATGCAAAAGCTTTGGCTCATGCAAAAGATATCGTTTCAAACAATTCAAATCTTTCTAATTCCATTGAATTACGACATCAGGTTCAGGAATATAACTACTTCAAAGGCATCATTAAAGAAGGAGAAATGTATGATTTCACACTTTGTAATCCTCCATTTCATGCCAGTGCAGAAGAAGCCAATGACCAATCTTTGAGAAAAGTAAGGAACCTAAAAAATCGACATATCAAAAAACCGGTATTAAATTTTGGTGGCACGAATAAAGAATTGTGGTGTGAAGGTGGTGAAGAAATGTTCATCAGAAAAATGATTAAAGAAAGTAAGGAGTTTGCCAAACAGGTATGTTGGTTTAGCAGTTTGGTTTCAAAACAAGAGACTATTTCATCTGTTCGCCCTTTACTAGAACGCTTAGAATGTGAGGAATACAAGATAATTGATATGTCGCAAGGACAAAAGAAAAGTCGAATTTTAGTATGGACATTCTTAAATAAAAGCGAACAACAAGATTGGCTTAGGAATAGAAAAAGCAATTAACAATTGAAAAGGCTTATCTTGCAAGGATTCTATGAGGACAAATTCGTGTTCATCATATGAAATTGAAAAACATTCATGCAATTTGAATCATTAAATTTAATTGATCCTATTTTAAAAGCCCTTACAGAAGAAGGTTACAAAAACCCCACTCCTATTCAGGCACAATCTATCCCAATTGTATTACAAGGCTCCGATTTACTAGGCTGTGCGCAAACAGGTACCGGTAAAACAGCAGCATTTGCTATTCCTATTCTACAAATTCTACATGCCAACAAAGGCTTTGATAAAAGAAGAAAAGTTAGAAGTTTAATTGTAACGCCAACCCGCGAACTTGCCATTCAAATTGGTGAAAGTTTTGAGGCTTATGGCAGATATACAGGCTTAACAAACACTGTAATTTTTGGTGGAGTTGGACAAAATCCGCAAACACAAGCATTACGTAATGGTGTTGATATAGTAATTGCTACACCCGGAAGATTAATTGATTTAATGAACCAGGGACATCTTTCTTTAAAAGATATTGAAGTATTTGTTTTAGATGAAGCAGACAGGATGTTAGACATGGGTTTCATTCATGATGTAAAGAAACTTTTGGTTAAACTTCCAAAAAACAGACAATCCTTATTTTTCTCTGCAACCATGCCACCTGAGATTGTTAAGCTGGCTGCTACTATTCTTGCAAACCCTTTAAAGGTTACTGTAACTCCGGTTTCATCAACAGTTGATATCATTAAACAACATGTATTCTTTGTTGACAAAGGAAATAAGATGAACCTTTTATTAGAGGTTTTAAAAGATAAAAATATTAAAACTGCATTGGTGTTTACCAGAACCAAACATGGTGCCGATAAAGTGGTTCGTCTTTTAGTAAAACATGATATCAAAGCGGAAGCTATTCATGGAAATAAAGCACAGAATGCACGTCAGAAAGCCTTGAATAATTTCAAAGCACAAACCACAAGAGTTTTAGTTGCAACAGATATTGCTGCCAGAGGAATTGATGTTGATGAATTAGAATATGTTATCAATTTTGAAATGCCAAATCCTGCAGAAACTTATGTGCATAGAATTGGCAGAACCGGAAGAGCCGGTGCAAAAGGAACTGCATTTTCATTCTGTGATGCTGAAGAAAAAGCATACCTGAAAGACATTGAAAAATTAATTGCTAAAAAGATTCCTGTTATAGATGAACATCCATTTCCATTAATGGACCATAATCCTGAAAAAGCACCTAAGCAACAACAAGGCAGAGGTAGAGGTGGTGAAAGAGGTCAATCTGGTGGTGGTGGACATGCACGTCCGAAACCAAATGCACAATCAGCAAAACCTGAAAGAAGATTTGGAAAACCAAAATCGGATAGACGCAGGTAAAATGTTGATTATAAAAAAATGAAATAAGTTGTGAATATCTGCATGTTTAACAGCAAATCAGTTCTGCAACAAAACGAAAAAACTCCTGAAAATTGATTCTGGTTCAAAGAAATTCTAAAAAAATAAAATGAGAATTAGCGTCTACTTTGAATCCAAATTATGTGTTGAGATTTCTTAATTAGGACCAAAAAACGAAAGAAATTGGTTGTCTCACGAATAAAGCATAATCAATTCAAAAGATGATTAAGTCCAACATCAAAGGTATTTTGACCAGCATTAGAAAGCCTAATGCATATACCAGATTGAAAAACATAGAGGAATTTTTGTGTTTAAAGTATAAAAAACACGAAATAAATTCTATTATTCAATACCAAAATAATACCTGCTGAATAAGTGATTAAGACTGATTCAGCAGGCATTTTTAATATTACTTTTTAGCAGGTTCCGAATCGATTAAAAACGGAGCATTCCCATCAGTAATAATAATTTTACTATTAGGTGATTTTGCCAGCTCTGAAAAGGCTTCAATGCTTCTGATTTTAATGATTTCCTGCGTTAATCCTTCAGAAAGAATTTTTTGTGAATCTCTGGTTCCTTTAGCCTGAATGATTTTTCTTTCAGCCTCTAATTTCTCCTGTTGTAATACAAATTCCATACGCATAGCATCTTGCTCAGCTTGCAATCTTTGTTCAATTGAACTGGCTAATCCATCAGGTAATTGAATACTTTTCATCAAAACTGCATCAATAATAATTCCTTGTTCCAGCAGAGATTCCATCATCTTTGCACGTATCGCTTTTTCAATATCAGCTCTCATGCCTGAATGCATATCCTTTGCAAAAAATTTAGCGCAAACATCAGCCGATGCCGAACGAAAAACACTTGATATAATTGATTCAAAATTTACCCCATAATTACGAATAAGCTGGGTAACTTTAGTTTGATCAATTTTGTATAAAATAGAAATTTGTGAAATGATACTCAAGCCCTCTTTACTTGGCAAACTTAAAGACATCTCCAAGTTGTTTGTTTGGATAGATGTTTTAATTACTTTGGCTAAAAACGGATTAAAAACAATTATACCGGCCGACTTAACCTCATTAGAAAGTCGACCTAATTTTTGTTTTACACCAACTTCGCCAGGCCTAATAACGGCACATGATGTTAATGAAATTAAAAGTGTAAATACAAGTGCTAATTGAAAAAGTGATTTATTCATAATATTTAGAATTAATACTTGTAAAACCATTTCGATTACGAATAGATTCAGCTATTGTATCAAAAAACTGTCAGATTTTGAATTGCATATTTTGCAAAAAATAAAATCATTAAAAATATAGAATTTAAGTTTTGTTTGTAGAAAACTTAATTCACATGAAAAAACACATTCTTTTATTATTCAGTTTATTCTTAAGCAGTATTGCTATTCCTGCATTGGCACAAAATCAAGGTTCGGATGATATTGTAGGTTTATGGGAAACAGGTAATGGTAAAGCCAGAGTATTAATTACCAAAGCCGGCAACTTTTACTATGGCAGAATAGTTTGGTTAAAAGAGCCATTAAATGATGAAAAGAAACCAAAAACAGATAAAAACAATCCTGATGAAAGCAAACGTTCAGCAGCATTATTAGGATTAAAAATATTAAGTGGTTTTGAATTTAAAGGAGAAAATACCTGGGAAGATGGAACTATTTACGACGCTGAAAGTGGTAGCACTTACAATTGTGTAATCAATATGGAAGATAAAAATACCATGAATATTCGCGGTTTTATTGGAATTTCTGCATTTGGAAGAACAGATGTCTGGAAAAGATTAGAAATAAAGAAAAAGTGATTTAATTAGTCTTTTAGAAGATTAAACATAAAAAAAAACAGCATTTGTTAAATGAACAAATGCTGTTTTTTTATGCTTGAAATAATCAAGAAATACTATCTACGGCGAAACCAAATTCAAACTGATTTGAAAATAAAGCGGATTTGTCAATTTGTTCTCCATGTAATAAGGATCATCAGAGCCCAATAATCTTAATTTATCTCCGCTATCTATATTAAAGTTATAGTTAATTCTATAACCCGCCTGAAGTGATAACCACATGAATCCTTTTAATGCAAATTCATAAGTTATTCTTGGTCTGATTTCTGATCTTCTTAACTCTAAATTATTAAAAGCCGTATTGTTTGTTCTATTAACAATACTGTAACTATTTCCTTCTAATTCATATCCAAAAAACAATAAATTTCTTGGATTAAATGTTCTTCTCAATGCAGCTCTTGCAGGGAAAACAGATTCAATTCCCCATTTTCTGTTTTCAAATGTATGGTTGTAAATAATCAAAGGAATAATTCCTTTTGCTCCAGGTCTGTAAGTACGCGAAACCCCAAATGCCAATATTGACCTATCATTGCGTTTTTTACCAAAAAATACGGCTGCTGATATTTTTGGAGCTGTTAAATAATCACCCAATTTATCATCAGAAAGTGTATAATCTCCATTGGCATCTGCACTTACAAATCCCAATAAAAAGTACTTTTCATTCAAAGGTTTAAATACGGTTGAATTGATTCCTATTGTAGTTAACCCTCTTTCTTTTAATGCACCAATCACATAATTATCGGTTGAGTTTGTCATGCCCGAATAAGCTGTTCTCCAATAATTACCTCCTAAAGTTATTAAACCTTTGGTATTTGATATGATAGGATAATTCACCATTAATCTCAATCCTGATGCACTGCTGATATCAGAATGACCTTCCGAACCAGAAACAGGATAGTTAGCGAAATGGTGCATTGCCTGGTAATCGTATCCAACACTAATTAGTTTATTCGGACTAATGCCAAGAACTTTGTTGGTGCAATATCTTTTGGTACCCGGAGTCTCCTGAACCTGGTCGAACTGACTAAAGTCTATCGCTTCTTCTGCCAATGAATCGGTTTGGGCAAAACTGAATGTTGATAGTGTACAAAATGAAATCCAAAGTAAAGTTTTCTTCATGCTTAAATGTTTAAGTGCTAATACAAGGTTAAATATCAAAAGTTTTACAAGGTATAAAATTGTTCTAAAATCTCACAAATCAGGTTTCTTTAATATGGGAAGAAACAATTTAAAACCGATTATTCAAACAAAGCTCATTTTTTCATCGATTAAAGTCTGTTCTACTTTATAAACCAATATCAATTTAAAAAGAGATTATTCTTTTGGGGCTTGCCGACAGGCTTAGTAAGATTGATTGCTAAAAAAATAATCCTGCCAAGCCTGCCGGCCGGGCTGTTTGTTCCAAGCTGTTTTGCTCTGGCAGCAGCTGTTATGGCTTTACCGGGCTTCCTCCGGTCGCCGCTAAATCCATACAACTGTAAACCATAGCTGCAACAGGCTTTCCACGTCCATCCCTAAGCCGAAATTTCGATTTAAACACAAACCCGTTTTCTAAAAATTTTGCAAAGTCTAATTTAAAAATTCTGTAGAGATGAAATAATTATAGATATATATGATGAAACAACACCATCCCAGAACTGATGCCGACCAAAGGTCGGCATCAGTTCTGGGATGGTGTTTCATCGCATTTAATTTGCTATAATCATGTCATCCATTCTGGATTTTAAGAACTTGCTAAAAGAAACATAATACTAATCATATTTCATTTTTGGGGTTTAAATTGATTTTAACGTGTAACAAAAAGCTATAAAGTTTCGATAAATTTGTTTTTGGGTAAAAAGCGGATAATCGTAATTTAAATGTTTGATAATTTTAGATACAACAATTACATCTTACAAATTTAATTAGAATCAGTAATGTAAAATAATTACCATTGGGTATCTTTCTCATGCATGTGCAATTGGAACTTTGTTGCATGAAAAAACAACTTTAATTATCAGCTTAATTTTAATCAGCTTATCACAATTAAAAGCACAATCATTTACTTTTGGTGTTAGCTTTGGTTCAGCCCAATTCTTCCAACAAAAATGGTTCTAAAACTATAATGATTTTACCTTTTCACTTCCCAATATAAAACTCGGAAAACAAATAAACTCTAAACATGCTATTGTATTCTACCTAACAGAAACGCTATATCAATACAAAGAAAGTGGCCGAATAAGAGACCGTGGATTTTGGGCGATTCTACCATCTCATCAATATCAGATTAATTCAAAATTAAGTTGGTTAACTGGATTAGGTTTAGGGATGGATGCACCTGCCATTATGATATCAAAAATGAATCTGAAAGGGAATTCTATTTGGGTACCGCAGCCACAAGCAGCATTGCCTAAGAATTCCTTAAATCACAAAATTTTAGTTTAGATTTACAGGCCCGTGTTCAATATGGCAAAATGAAAATGGAATCTCAGTTCCATGAAGGATCGGCTTTTATTGTACTTTTGGGAATTAATTTTAAAAAGATGTTCAGCACAAGTAAAAAAATAAAAGATATAGCAGGCCTGATTTTATTAACACTGTTTAGTTTGGCTATCGTATTTCATTTGTTGGTTTTATTGGAAATAGTTCCCAATGAAATTGTATGGGGTGGACGAATTACGGTCAAAGAAGAACTATACATATTTGAAAGTATTTCAATTGTTACTAATCTCTTATTTTTACTGATTGTATCAATTAAAACAAGAAAACTTTCAATCAAACACAATCATAAATTCATTCAGGTTCTATTATGGTTGATGAGTATAATGTTTTTACTAAATACCATTGGAAATCTATTAGCCAAAACAAGCACAGAAACGCTGATTTTTACTCCAATTACCTTTATTTCTGCAATTTGCGGCTTTATTCTATTAAGTAAAGAAAAAGCTTAAATTTCAGAAAAATAGAAACATGGAATTCCTAACCTTTCGGAAGTTTAATGAATACACTGCCGCTAGAACATTCTCATTGCTTTTAGATGATGCCGGCATAGAAAATAAATTGGAAGACAGTAGTCCAAAGTTCGATCCCGGATTTAGTAATAACGAGTTGCTAAAGGAATTCAGAATCAAAATTAAATCAGAAGATTTCGAAAAAGCCGACACGATTTTATTACAACAAGCCAATTCTTTACTGGATGATATAGATGAAAATCATTACCTCTTTCAATACACGAATGATGAGTTAAAAGAAGTATTAAGTAAAGCTGATGAATGGAACGAAATTGATATCGCTTTAGCAAGAAAAATATTAGAAAAAAGAGGCATTGTTTTTAGTCAATCTGATTTAAAAGAATTACAGAAAAAGAGAATTTCCGAACTATCAAAACCAGAACATTTTTCTGAAACATGGATACTTTTTGCTTATATCGTTTCAATTGCCGGAGGACTGATTGGACTAGTAATAGGCTGGCATATCAATACACATAAAAAAACATTACCCAATGGTGAAAGTGTTTTTGCTTATGATGAAAACAGCAGAGAAAAAGGAAATAAAATTTTTAAAGTTGGTTTGATTATGCTGGTTTTATGGATAGCTATTTTTGTGCTTAGAAACATCTTTTTTGACCAAGGATATTTTGAAGTAGAGCAAAGGAATATTTTTGGAAATTAAACATTCGTAATAGCATCTTTAAAATAAAATTTGACCTGAGAAATTAAATGTAAATCACTACTTCTAATCCTAATTCAACAATTTATTTAAGGCATCTAAATAAGTATCACCAACAGGAATTTGAGTAGTACCAATATAAATTTTGCGGTTTCTAATAGAATCAATTTTAGCATGAGGAACTACAAATGAACGATGCACCCTAGAAAATTTTCCTTGTGGCAATTTTTCAAGAATAGATTTCATGGTGCTATGGGTAACAATGGGTTTTGCACCAACATATATTTTAATGTAATCTCCCAAACTTTCTATGTATTGAATTTCGCTAACTTCAATTTTTACCAGTGAATATTCCGCTCTAACAAAAATTGCTTCTTCTTCTTTTTTGTTTTTGAGTGATTTCAGTTCAAAAAATTCTTTTGTTTTCTTTAATGCAGCTTCAAACCTATCAAAAGAAAAAGGTTTGAGTAAATAATCAATTGCTTCCATTTCAAAACCTTGTACGGCATACTGACTATATGCAGTAGTAAAAACCAAAGAAGGTGGGTTTTCTAAAGATTGAAAAAACTTTATACCATTTACATCAGGCATATTGATATCGAGAAATATCAAATCAACTTCACTTGATTTAAGAAAAGCAGTTGCTTCAAAAACATCAGTAAAAGATTTAATCAATGAAAATCCGGGAATTTTATTGATAAAAGCATTGATAATATCCAATGCAAGTGGTTCATCATCTAAAGCAATACAACGAATCATGAGCAATTAATTTGTAGTGAAACCTGAAAACTATTTGGAAGATCATGTATCGCCAAAATATGTTTTTGAGGATATAGTAATTCCAATCTTCTCTTAACGTTTTTTATGCCAATTAAGTTACTTTCTACCTCAGAATTATTTCTGAGTTTTAAATTTCTAACTTCAAAAAAGATACTATCAGATATGGTATGTAACTGTATAAATATCTCAGAATTTTTACTATTCGAAACCCCATATTTTATTGCATTTTCAATAAAGGGCAAGAACAAATGCGGTGATAGTTTCAAATCAGAATTTTCAATCTGAACATGAAAATTAATTTCAGTTTTGTCTGTTAACCTGAGTTTCTGAAGTTCAATATAATCTTTCAAATGTTGCACTTCATCTTCAATAGCAATTAATTGACCAGATTCATCATTGATAACAAACCTGATAAACTGAGAAAGTCTTAATAAATAATCAGGTACCTTTTCTGGTTTTGTAATCGATAATGAATAAATACCATTTAAAGTATTGAAGAAAAAATGAGGGTCTATTTGTGCTTTTAAAAACGAAAGTTCTGCGAGTAATTTTTCATTCGATAATTCTTTTGCTTCCGATTCCAGTTTCAACCAATCGTTTAATAACCTAAAACCAGTGCTTGTTGCAAAAATCAGTAATGCAAAAGTAAAGGCCATAAATCTACCTACTTTTCTAAAATCATCCATAATTTCATTTTCACCATTCATCATGTACTTATCGGCAAAAAAAGGAATAAGCTGAAGCAGAAATAGCACTAATACTATCGAAAATACATACTTAAAATATTTTCGGGTCATTAAAAATCTAGGAACCAGAACATGGTAGTTAAAATAAAATAAGGCAATATGTGCCAATTGAAAAAACAGCCTGATTACCCATACACTTTCCGGAGTATTATGATCAGTAATGAGTTTTGGGGTTGGATGCAGAACCATTGGTATCAACAGAATAATCAGCCATGCCGTTATATGCAGCAATATTTTGACTAACTTAACCGGATAACTTTTTTGAGGGCAATCACCCATATTTATAGAATTAATAAACAAAAATGATTGTTTACTTTAACAAGAAAAATCGAATTCGACAAAGAGAAGAAATGCTTAGACAGAGCCTGTTGAAAATCTTCAATAAAATCAATTGACTAAGGATTTAATAATATAAATGCGCGGTTTTAAGAATAACAACTTTAATTCCTTTGCTTCATTTATAAAACTTTCTCTTTCCTCAGGCCCTGAACAGAGAACTATGCCTTTCTTAAAGTAAGAACTGTAATCTCCGGCCAGATACCAACTCTTCCTGTAAATCCAATAAAGCCATAACCTCTGTTTACGTACAAATGACGGTCTTCATGCGCTGCTAAACCAGCCCAGTTTTTATAACGAAATTTAACCGGACTCCATTTAAAACCCGGTATTTCTACTCCCATTTGCATGCCATGCGTATGCCCTGATAATGTTAAATGAATTGGGTTCTGATTCACTTTCACCTGTTCATCCCAATGTGATGGGTCATGTGATAACAACACTTTAAAATCTTTATCGTTTGTGCCATGAAGTGCCTTTTGTAAATCACCCCTTTCACCAAATCCTTTTCCCCAGTTTTCAACTCCTGCTAACACAATTGATTCATTGTCTTTTTGAATTCTGATATGTTCATCCAATAACAATTTATAACCCATGTCGGCATGGTGCTGCTTTAGTCGGTTTAAATTCTCAGTTTTATGCCTTGGGCTTTCCCAAGCAACATAATCTCCATAGTCGTGGTTACCTAATATAGAAAATTGTCCATGTTTGGCTTTAATACTTCCAAAAATATCTTTGAATGGTTCAATTTCTTCAGCTCTATTATTTACCATATCACCAGTAAATACAAACACATCACTATTGAGCTCCTGTATTAATTTAATTCCCTCGTGAACCGCATTTTTATCATCAAAACTTCCTGCATGTACATCTGATATTTGAGTTATGGTAAAGCCATTAAAAGCTTCAGGAAGGTCTTTGAAAAACAACTCTTTTCTATGAATTTTATAGGAATATTTTCCTTTTGTAATACCATAAATAAAAGAAGCAAATGGAATTGCAGCAAACATTAAAGCTACTTTCGAAACCATTTCACGTCTTTCAGGCATTAGAGGTGCTCCTTCTAAATTTGTACCCGATACTTTTTTGAAAATTCCAGTAAAAATTCTGAAAACATCTTCCCCCAATAAAAATATCAATACAAAAATTTTAGTAACAAATAAGGTGATGAAGAGATTAAAAACCAATTGCTGAAAGCTGCTTAATCCGCCAGGTTTGCTTATTGAACCAAATCCTGATACAATTAATACAACAGGCAAAATAGCGACTACCCAATATAGAATATTCCATAAGGCTCTCCATTTTAAAGTTTGTGTAATGGTTTGAATGCCTTGAAATACATAATAATCCAATGAGAAAATAATTAAGACTGGGATTAAGAGTAACCAAGGTGTAGGACTTCCGTGCATGCTTTGAAATTTAACGAATGTATCAACATGAAAATCTATGCCGAATTAGTTTATTGTCAGTATAAAACCCCTAAAGACTATTAATTTTTGGATGAAACGTCAAATAATTCCGATGAACTTCTTATTTCGAATGACAACAGGACTGCCATAACGCCATTTTACTTGTTGTTAATATAGGGACAACTGAAAAGAAATAGAACTGATACAAAGTGTATACTAGATTTTCAGTCGGCCCTATGATAGTTTTCCAACTCTTTCTCCCAATTGGCTTTTGCAGTGCTATCTCTTGGATTCTCTAAATAATTGATATATACATCAGCATACTTAGGATGATTGTGGTAACGAAAATGAATCCAATTAGAAATGGGCATCCAAAATAATATCCCTGATAATAATCCGAAAAACATAGTCCGTTTTAAAAGAATACTATAAAAAGGAACCTGTTTTATCGTGATTAAAATTGAAATAAATAATAAGCTTATAGCTGAAACGACTAAGAATACTGCCGCTCCGGGAAAAGACATCACCTTAAAAAAAACAGAAACAACTGACATGGCTAATGATATTTGTGAAGCGAGAAGAATGACTACCTCAAAACCATCTTTTGCTTTTTTACCCAATAAAGTATTAACAAGTAAAATTGTGGCCATCATGTAAAAGCTTGCCAATAACATGGATGAAAGCACAAACCAAATTGATGCTAAATCAAATCCAATTAATAATAATGAAGTCAACAAAAATTGAAAAAGAAGAACCTTTTCAATCAGGGGTAAGTGTTTAATCATCGTTTTTCTTGTTTCAACATCTTAAATGAAAAATAGGAAAGTAATAAAACCATTGCTATTAAAATCAACCACAGCCATCTTTTCTCTTGTGCTATTGGAACTTCAATTTCCTCATGTACAATATCGCCTTTTAATTCCTGACCTAAACCAAGACTTTCTAAATCAGATGGAATTTTTGATTTGAAATTAATTAAATCGTAAATCGGAGCCGGCACCAGCTTGTTTCCATAAAACAAATAATAATTAGCTGCCAAATTATTCAACCTGACTACTAACTTATACTTGGGACCAAATACCTGCACCGATTCGAACTTGATAGGTTCATTATCATTATTGAATATTCTTAGTCTGAATTTTTTAGTTCTTAACTCCCCAAATTTTATTGGAGAATAATCATCTGATGAGATATAGGAATGCATCAAAGGCGTATAAACATAGTTCCATTTAGAGTCAACAAAAACACTATCATTTGCATATTCCAGAAGTGTATTTCTAAAGTAATCTGTTTGTGTTTTTATAAAAAGCTGAATTGAATGAACAGGTAATACCTCATCTAATTCAAAATCAACTACCGTTTCCTTTTTTATTAAATCATTAATGGCTTTAAAATTTTTTACTTTATAACTGATAGAACTTCCGGGGATGTTTTCTGTATAGGAAAGAAATACTGATTTCAATTTAGGCTTGGAAGTTCCATGAATAGAAACACGGTAATATGGAAACTTTGAATCGCTAAATTTCAACTTTGAAAATACATAGGAAGATTCCTTATTCTTAAAAGCTAGTATTCTAACATCATCCAAAATAGTCATCCACTCACCAAGTTGTTCTGCTGCATCCAGGTTTACATGCCAATCAAAATTCTCCTCTCCAAAATTTAATTCCAGGTTATTAACTAGAACATCTGTTGGACAAACCAATGTAAAGTAGTACCAATCGTTTCGATATGATTCATTGATAATTTTAAAATCAACTTTTTCTTCTTTTTGAATTGCATTTACCTTTTCGAGAATAAATGGAACAATTAAAGTATCACCCTTATTGGTATAAGCCTGAATTCTAATATCAGAAAAATCTGGCTTACAGTTTTTGTACATATCAATTGGTAAATACAACTGTTGCCATTCATTTTTCACACCAGTAATTTTTCTTTTAAAATTAAAGCCTTTCTGCGCTAAAACAGGCATCAATCCGGA
>JBIPMI010000035.1:0-13767 GCA_044369215.1 Bacteroidia bacterium
TTCTGGTCAAAACTCAAATAATTCAGTTCGTATTCCTAACGATTTCTTCAAAGCGCTTGAAGAAGGCACAGATTGGGGTTTAAAAGCCCGTACCGATGGCAGAGTGATGAAAACAGTTCCTGCTAATGAAATGTGGGATATGATTGCTGATGCTGCCTGGGCTTGTGCAGATCCTGGTGTACAATACGATACTACTATCAACGAATGGCATACTTGTCCTGAAGGTGGAAGAATTAATGCTTCTAACCCTTGTTCAGAATACATGTTCTTAGACAATACAGCTTGTAACCTTGCAAGTTTAAACCTAATGAAATTCTTTAATCCTGAAACATTGGTTTTTGATGTAAAAGGTTTTGAACAAGCAACAAGAATCTGGACAACCGTATTGGAAATTTCAGTATTGATGGCTCAGTTCCCTGCTACTGAAGTTGCTCAATTATCTTATGAATATAGAACTTTAGGTTTAGGTTATGCAAACTTAGGCTCGATGTTAATGGTGGCAGGTATTCCATATGATTCACCTAAAGCATTTGCTATTTGTGGAGCTATTACTGCTGTATTAAATGGTGTTGCTTACCAAACTTCAGCAGAAATGGCTAAATATCTTGGCACTTTTGCTAAGTATGAAGAAAATAAAGAACACATGATGCGTGTAATGCGTAACCACCGTTATGCCGCTTACAATGCAACTGAAGCTTACGAAGGATTATCTGTTAAACCAATTGGTATCGACCCTAAATATTGCCCTGATTATTTATTAGCTGCTGCAACAAGCAATTGGGATAAAGCAGTTCAAATGGGAGAAGAATATGGTTACAGAAATGCACAAGCAACAGTAATTGCTCCTACAGGAACAATTGGTTTGGTTATGGATTGCGATACTACCGGTATCGAACCTGATTTCGCCTTGGTTAAATTCAAAAAATTATCAGGTGGCGGATATTTCAAAATCATCAACCAAAGCGTTCCTGCAGCTTTAAGAAATTTAGCTTACAGCGAATCAGAAATTGATGCAATCATTAAATATGCAACAGGTTCTGCTACCTTAGTTGGTGCTCCTCATATCAACCCTGAAACATTAAAATTCCGTGGTTTTAATGATGACGAAATTGCTAATTTAGATAAAGGTGCTGCGGGTGCTTTCGAAATTGGATTCGTTTTCAACGTATGGACTTTAGGTGAAGATTGCTTAAAACGTTTAGGATTTACTCCTGAAGAATACAAAAGCTACAACTTTAACTTATTACGTAAATTAGGATTCACCAAAAAAGAAATTGAAGAAGCAAATGATTACATCTGTGGAACAATGACTGTGGAAGGTGCTCCTTACCTTAAAGATGAACATTTACCTGTTTTTGATTGTGCAAACAAATGCGGAAACAAAGGTGAAAGATATATTGCAGCTCAAGGTCATATCCGTATGATGGCAGCAGCACAACCTTTCTTAAGTGGTGCTATTTCAAAAACTATCAACCTTCCAAATGAAGCTAAAGTTGATGATATCAAAGATTGTTACCATTTAAGCTGGAGCCTTGGATTAAAAGCCAATGCACTTTATAGAGATGGATGTAAATTATCTCAGCCATTGAGCAACAAATCTGACGTGAAAGACGAAGAAGAAGTTCAAATGGTGGTAGAAAGTGTTTTAGGTGAAGATGCTCACAAACCTGTTGGGGAATTAAGTCCTGAACAAGTTCTTGAAGCAGCCCAAGCCATTCTTAACCGTACCCATGATACTACATTCAAGCATAAACTTGCAGGTGTAGTTGCCAGAAAAACTTTACCTGGAAAACGTGGTGGCTTTACTCAAAAAGCATCAGTTGGTGGTCAAACCATATTCGTAAGAACAGGTGAATATGAAGATGGAACATTGGGAGAAATCTTTGTTGATTTACACAAAGAAGGAGCTACTTTACGTAGTTTGATGAACTGTTTCTCAATTGCAGTTTCATTAGGTTTACAATATGGTGTTCCTTTGGATGAGTATGTAGATAAATTTACTTTCACACGTTTTGAACCGGCTGGTATGGTTGCAGGTCATGATAATATCAAAAATGCAACTTCAATCATCGATTACATGTTCCGCATGTTAGGATTTGAATACTTAGGTCGTGAAGAATTTGTACAAGTACCTCCTACCGAAACACAACGTCAGAACTTATCTGTTAACTTACACAAACAACATGCACAAGCATTGGCTAACCAATCTGCTACACAAGTAGCACCGGTTAATCCAATTGGGTTTTTCAAACCGGCTCCTGTAGTTGTACCTGAAGTAAGTGCTGTTGCTCCAGTTATTCCTACACCAGAAGCATCTGCTAGTCTTACAGCTTCTGCTAGTATGCCTGATCAGATTAGTGAAATGAACAAACGCATGGGTGATTCACCTGCTTGTCCAACTTGCGGTCATATTACCATTCGCAGCGGCGCTTGTTACAAATGCCTAAACTGTGGAACACAAACAGGTTGTAGCTAGAATATAAATCTTATAGAAAAAGGAAGCCCTTCATTGAAAAATGAGGGGCTTTTTTTATGATTTTGTGCTTCTTGAAAAAATATTACCCTCATTAAAATCACATTAATATCGACGAACATAACATACTAAACTGATAAGAATTTAAAGATTCATGCCGTTAAGCACATAAATCATCACCCATGAAAAATTTATCAGTGTTCTTAATGTTGCTGGGCTCGTTTGCCTATCAGCCAGTTTTCTCCGAAAATATTATCGACATCAAACAAGCAAAAAACAACAAGGCTTTGTCGCTTAAAATCAATGGTGCTAGTTCATCCAGGCAAAAGGCATTCATGAAAATTACCAACAAAACCAATCAACTTATTAAACTCATTATTTCTGCTGGTGATATGTTGATTACACCAAGCACATCAACACAAAATCTCATCATTACCAAATCTGAAGAAATTCAAATTCAACCACACCAAAGTATTTCTAAAAACCTTTTTGCTTTATGCGCCGAAAAACATGATGGTAGTCCGAGTGATGAAACCCAATATTCCCCTAATAGGAAAGCAACAGGAAATTTATTGGCAATGGCAGAATACATCGACAAAAATAATTTGTATGATGAAGGAGTTGCTCAACATGCAATATGGGCTATTACTGATAATGCGGAATTGAGTCAGGTAGAACATAGTAACAAGACAATAGAGCGTGACTTACAAACGATGATAGCCAAACACCAAAACTTGGATTTAGAAAAAGAATTAGTCAAAATAAAAGCTCAAAAACTAATGTCATCTTCTTTTAGTAATAGAAGACGCATCACCAGTTTTCATGGAAATATTTCCTTTAATTTAGAAAAAGATGCAAAAGTAAATCTGGTATTAGTCGACCCAAAAGGCAAAACAGTTGCCACTTTTCTAAATGAGGAAAATTTATCCGCAGGCATTCATAAAAAAGATTTCGCTTATACAGATGCAAACATTCAATACGGACTTTATCAATTGATTGTTGTGGCCGATGGAAAAGAGAAATTGAGGCGACGAGTACAATTGAAGTAAAAACAAAAAACGAATATCCGCTTTTTTACCAGTAAATTTAAAAACATCACAAACCCACCCCAAAACGGACGCGAACCTTCGGTTCGCGTCCGTTTTGGGGGAGGGTAATTCTTTCATTTTTATTTACTACTATAATGTCATCCCTTTGGGATTTTTAGAATTTTCATAAAAACTAAATACCATTTTTTTATTCAACTTGACCTAATTTATCGCCACAAATCAATTTTAAAATGTCCATAATTATTCTAAAATAAATTATAGGTAAAAATACGGATACTCGTAAAACAAAAAATCCCGGAATGAATCATCAAACCGGGATTTTTCATTTCAAATCAAATATTAATTTCTGCTATAATTTGGCGCTTCTTTGGTGATGGTAATATCATGTGCATGACTTTCCTTAGCACCTGCCGAAGTGATTTTAACAAACTTACCATTTGCCTGTAAAGCTTCAACAGTAGCAGCACCACAATATCCCATTCCGGCTCTTAATCCACCTACAAACTGATAGACTACTTCTTTTAAATAACCTTTATAAGGAACAATTCCAACAATTCCTTCAGGAACCAATTTTGCAATTTCATCTTCTGCATCCTGGAAATAACGGTCTTTGCTACCTTCTTTCATGGCTTCAATAGAACCCATTCCTCTGTACGATTTAAACTTACGTCCTTCATAAATTACAGTTTCACCCGGACTTTCTTCTACTCCTGCAAAGATGGAGCCACTCATAACGGTACTTGCACCCGCAGCTAATGCCTTAACTAAGTCGCCGCTATATCTGATACCACCATCTGCAATAACTGGAATGCCACTGCCTTTTAAAGCTTTTGCTGCATCATAAACGGCAGTTAATTGTGGAACTCCAATACCTGCAATAATTCTGGTTGTGCAAATAGAACCAGGACCAACTCCAACTTTTACTGCATCAACACCAACATTTGCTAGAGCCAAGGCCGCATCTCCTGTAGCAATATTTCCTGCTACAATATCAATTCCTGTGAACTGTTTTCTAATTCTGGCAACTTCGTTCATCACACCACGAGAATGCCCGTGAGCTGTATCAACAATAACTAAATCAACTCCGGCTTTTACCAATGCCGAAATCCTGTCTTCAGTTTCTGCACTTACACCAACTGCAGCTCCAACAATTAAACGACCATGTTTGTCTTTGCAAGCCATTGGATGGTCTTTAACCTTTAAAATATCTTTGTAGGTAATTAATCCTTTTAATTTTCCGGCTCCGTCAATTACAGGAAGTTTTTCGATTTTATGTTCCTGCAAAATAGTTTCTGCCATAATTAAATCGGTGCCTTCAGGAGCAGTGATGAGGTTTTCTTTGGTCATTACATCACTTACCAATTTATTCATGTCTTTTTCAAAACGTAAATCACGATTGGTTAAAATTCCTACCAAAGTTCCATTGTCATTAATAATTGGAATACCACCAATTTTATTATCGCTCATCATTTTGGTAGCATCTCTCAAAATGGCGCTTTCATTAAGGGTAAGCGGATCGATAATCATCCCACTTTCACTTCTTTTTACACGTCTAACTTCTTCAGCCTGGCGATCGATGCTCATGTTTTTATGTAGAATTCCAACTCCTCCTTGCTGAGCCAAAGCAATTGCCAAACGCGATTCTGTAACAGTATCCATTGCTGCTGAGAGCATAGGAATATTGATACGAATATTTCTGGTTAGTTGGCTTGATGTATTTACATCTCTTGGAAGTACTTCGGAATAGGCCGGTAATAAGAGAACATCATCGTAAGTGAGTCCTTCACCGTAAAATTTTTGAGGGTCGTTGAACATGGCAAATAAAGAATGATTATTTGCCGGGCAAATATAACCGAATATTTACCAATACCAAAAACTATCAATTTATTAACCTAAATAACGAAAAATACGGCTGATTTTAGAACTTTTCTCCTTCTGGGGTTCGTAAACCTCTTGCTATAATGATGGCCATCAATCCCATAAAAATTGAAAAATATCCTACATAAGCATAATTGAGTAAATGACCACTTACTTCATCTTTTACGATAATCATTCCTGCAAATAAAGAACCCAATCCAGCCATTAATTGTTGTAAAGATGAATTAATGCTCATAAAACTTCCTCTGTATTTTGGATTTACTGATGCAGTAATCATTGCCTGCATCGGAATCATTCTTCCACTTACTAAAATGAAAAATATAGCAGCAACTACCAAAGCGTATGCTATATGAATTGGTGGCATATTGGTGATGGCAAAAACCGGGAATGCACACAATGAAGCAAAAATGGCAAAGACTTTAAACTTCCCGAATTTATCTGCAAGTTTTCCTATATAAGGTGAAGTAAACACGGTAACACCGCCTCCAACTAAATAAATATATTGTAATTGTGATTCACTAAAACCAACGTTGGCAACCATTGAAGGACTAAGAAAAGGAATGATTGTAAAATGACCCAACATCATAACCATTGAAAGGAAAATGGCTTTTCTTTGGTTTCTATCTTGAATAATTACAGAAATGGCTTTAAAAATATGCTCTCTTTTTTCTCCAGTTAAAAGATGTTTATTGATTGGAGGAAGATAACGATTGATAAAATACAAAACTGGTGAACCTAAAAGTGCCAAAAATAAAAAGGGCGCCTGCCATCCAAAACTAGAATGTGTTGCAATAAACAATCCAAAAGGAACACCAAAAACTGAGGCTACTGAAAATGCCGCCATTACAATTCCCATTGCCTGACCTCTTCTTTCAAAAGGAATCACATCACCAACAATAGATAAAACAGTTGCACCAATAACTCCTCCAAACAATCCGGTAAAGATTCTTGCCATCATCAATAAATAATAGGAATTAGAAAGTCCACAAAGTGCTGTTCCTACTATAAAACCAGTATACATGAGCATCAATGATTTTTTTCTATCAAAGCGATCAATGAACAAGGAGGATAACATTCCGGAGGCAAAAGCACTAAAAGTATAACTTGATACAATAACACTGAATTCCTTTGGACCAATTTCAAAGAGACGCATCAATTGCGGACCAAGAGGCATCATTATCATGAAATCCATGATATTGCTAAAGTTGATGGCAGCCAGTATATAAAGAATGATTTTTTCGTTTTTATTCATGGGGGCCGCAAATTCGTGAATAAAAAAGATTTTATAACTATTTGATTGATTACAAGGTGAATTATTAATCCGGAATCACTCTTGAATAAACTAAACAATTATCAATATAATTCGAACCTTATGATTTATTGTGGCAACGAATTCAAATACTCTTTGGCTTTATCCTTGTAATAAGGTTGCATTCCTGGAGGTACCGTTTTGAGTAATTCCGTTTCCTTGTTCTGCTTTTTATTCATCTGCTCAAAATATTTTGGCGATGGTTTTGGACCTTGTTTAGATTGTTCAGCTTCTCTTTTTGTATCCTGTTCCTGCTTCTTTTCGGCTTTTTCGTGTTCCAATAAACGAGTTAGAATTTCTTGTTGACGCATAATGGTTTCCTGACTCAATCTTTTGTTAAACAGTTCCTTTTCTGTTTGCTCCATCATTTTTTGTAAATCACCCAACTGTTTGCCACCACCCATTTGCTCTTTTTGAAGAGCATCCATTTCGCTAGCCATTTTTTGCAATTGCTGACGAATAGCCATTTGCTGAGCAGCCATTCTACCAAATTGTTCGGAACTCATTTTACCCTTTTCACCAGTACCATTTTTATTCTGACCTTCCTTCAATTGTTTATTGAGTTCATCCTGCATTTTCTTTAATTTACTCATGCTTGGTTTTCCGCTGCCATCTTTTGGAGAAGGTTTTCCTTTACCTTTTTTGCCATTTTGTTTTTGTTGTTTCTGTTGCTGCATTTGTTTTAATACATCACTCAACATCAAAGCAAGGTTATTCATTCGAGTCATGGCATATTGTTGCTGACCTCTAATTTCTTGCTGGTTTCTGTTAGAAAATCCTTTCACAGCGCGATCCATATGATCGTTCATTTTATTGACCTCACGGTTTACATAAGCTCTTATTTCCGGCGCATCTTTACTCAAAGCCAAAAGACTATCTTCGACCAATTTAGCATTGTCTTTTAATGATTTTTGTTCCTGAGCTATTTGAACAAACTGAGGATTGTACCCGGTAATGGCTTTCATTCTTTCCATTAAAGCTTCCTGGTCTTTACTCAATTGAAGCAGGTTTTCAAGAATTTCACGTAATGCTTGAATATTCATTTCCGCTTTTTCCTCTTCCTCCTTCTCCATCTGGTCCTTCATTTCCTCAGCCATTTCTTCCATTTCTTCAGCAGCTTCTTTTTCTTGTTCAGCAGCCTTCTTCTCGTTTCCTTTGCCTAATTCCTCCGAAGCCTTTTGCATTTTTTTTTCAATCGACTCCTGTTTCTTATCAAGGTTTTGCAAGTCTTTTGGTTCTTCCAAAGCCTTGTTTTTTTCCTGCATATCCTTCAAGTCTTCTTTCAAATCCTTGAACTCTTTATTCAATTCATCTTGTTCCTTTTTCAGGTTTTCTTTTGAATCCTTTTTCTCCTCTGATTTCTTTGAAAGTTCCTCTTGTTTTTTGCTTAGTTCGTTTAGCTTTTCAATGCTTTCTTCCATCTTTTTCTCAACTTCCATCTCCTTGTACATCTCCAGCATTCTATCTAATTCCTTTTCTACATCTTTATTATTAAGTTGTAGTTTATCCATTTCTTGTTGCAATTTGTCTTTGTTCTGAAGCTTCATCAAATCATCAAGCTGCTTCATCATTTTCTTCATTTCTTCCGGCATTATTTCATCCATCATTTTTTGAAGTTGTTGCTGCTTTTCCAGGATTTTCTGATTCTCTTCCTTGAACTCTTGCTCCTTGCGTTTATTGTCTTTAAAGTTTTCTTTGATGTCATTAATTTTCTTCGCCAATTCCTTTTGACGTTCCATCAATTTCTCCATTTTACGCTGGTCTTCCCAACTTAATTGTTTTTCACTTTTAAGTTTCTTTTGTAAATCCTTTAAATCTTTTTGAAGGTCTTTTGCTTCCTTCAAACTTTCTTCCATTTTGCTTTCCAACTCCTTAGAACCAGCATTGGCTTCCTCACGTAATTCTTTTTTATCAGGAGCTTTTAAAGTAAAAATTTTACTTCTGCTCGATTTTGAACCATAAACTCCATCATTGTCCCAAACCTCAAAATAATATTCTATTTCATCTGCACTTTCTAAACCTGTTTCAAACAAATTAAAAACATGATTAAATGAACTGATTTTGTCTGACCTTAAAGTAATATCTGTTGTTTGAAGACCTTTTTTAACTTTCTCCTGATTTTCTGATTTTAGGAAACGGTAATGGAAACTTAATCTTTTTAAGCCATGGTCATCTTCAACATTTCCTGAAAAATAAATCAATTTTCTGCTAGTGGAATCCTGCTGTTCAGTTACTTCAATTTGAGGATATGCATCTGGAATAACCTGAATTCCAAAATGCAATGAATCGCCCTTTTTATTGTCTTTGTTAGAACTCTGGATGGTATATTCATCAGATAGAAAAAACTTCTTTTTAAATTGAAACCTGATACCATCTTCACTTAGTGCATGGTGCTCGGCTTTTAAAAATTTAAGTTGGATATCATCGGTATTTTTACCCATGAATTGCCATTCGATGATTGTACCCGCGGGAATGCTTAAATCTCCGGGATTATTCAGCAATTCATTATTCATTCCTAAATAAGCCGGATAATTTAATTTAGCCTGATAGTTTAATAAAATTGGCTTTCCTGAAACAATTAAATCAAAAGGTCCAAAAGTAAATCCACCTGATTCCAAAGAAAAAGAAAGTGATTTTTGCAGATTTTTCCATTCGTATTCAAAATTACCCGGTTCATTATTCAACATTTTGTAGCGTTGATTTTCGAACAAAAGATGCATTTCAGCGGGAATTTTCTCTCCGCTGGTTTTTATCTGAATAGTGAAATCACCATATTGTTCTGCAGCTAAATCTTTGTTTACAATTTCAATCTCAAAAGGAGCTTTCATTTTAAACTCTTTATTGAAATTTAGAACTCTTTCGGCACCATCACCTAAAATATCAGGCGACCAAATCAAAATAAATAACAAAATGATGATTGGAATGATGGTAAATTTTAAATACTTTAAATTCTTACTAAATTGAATTGCAGAGCTAAAAGGAACAGGTTTTAATTCTTCAGTTTTTTGCTGAATGGCGGCCTCAAGTAAACTTCCCGATTGAGGCTCTGATTCTAACAATTGAAGTGTATTCAATAATTTATCCTGAACTTCTGTAAAATGCGAACCAATAATTTTTGCAGCTTCAGCATAATTCATCTGCCTGCGAATTCTATACAATCCTGCCAGTGGAATGATGATATAATAAACAAGAGCTACCAATGAAGAAATCAGCAAAGTGAAAAATAAAATGGCCCTCACATTAGATGTGTATCTTCCATAATATTCAAAAATACTCACCAACAAAAAGCCAAGTAAAAAAATACCGGCAAAAAGAATGCTTCCCTTTATCAGTTGGTTATTGTAATACTTCCTGATAAAAGCATCCAGTTTTTGATAGATATAATTTGTTTCCTGTTTCAATTTTTGTTAATAATAATCAATTGCCAATGCAATTTGTTTTTCATCTGTTCTAACGAAAGGCAATAATAAAGATTTTATGAAACGAATTCGAAGCTATCTCCGTCAAAAAGCCCCAAATCGCTGAGTTTTAAATGAGGAATTACCAAAAGTGCCATGAATGACAAGGTCATATAGGGTGCTCTAAAATGTGAACCTAGCAAAGATTTACTTAAGCGGTCGAGTTTTGTGTACTTTTCTGCAACTATCCAAGCATCATCCATACTCATCAATCCGGCCATTGGTAAAGCTAAAACCTCCTGTGTTTCTCCAAACGCCAGACTTAATCCACCTTTGTTTTCTACCAATAAATTCACAGCATTTTTCATGTCAGTGAAATTGGTTCCTGTTACCAAAATATTGTGACTATCATGCGCAACCGAACCTGCAATTGCTCCATTTTTTAAACCAAGTCCTTTTAGTAATGAAACTGAAATTGGGGCATGTTGATACCTGTTCACTACTGCTAAATAAATCACATCATTTTGTAAATTACATTCCTCCTTTTTTAGTAAAAGGTGATTGGTAATCAATTCTCCATCTAAACATTCAATTACATGGTTGTTTTCTTTGAGTTCAAACTGAAAATCAGATTCGTTTATCAATTTACATTCAAACTGATTGATAGCAATTTCAGGAACTGATTGTATAACAGAAGTATTTCCATCAGCCACCAAAATTCCATTGATATAGGTTTGTTTGATTTTGAAGTCAATCAAATCATCCACCAAAATAAAATCTGCATTTTCATTTAATTGAAGCGTTCCAATTGGCATTTTATAATGCTCTACTGGATGAATACAAGCAGCATACAAAATATCAAACAAATCATAATCCTTTTGCAAAGCACGTTTTACCAATGAATTGATATGTCCTTCTAATAAAGAATCAGGGTGTTTATCATCGCTACAAAACATGATTTGTTTTGGATAATCTTTCATTAAAGGAATCAATGTTTCGAAATTTCTAGCAGCACTTCCTTCTCGAATTAAAATCTTTACACCTAATTTGGCTTTATCTAAAGCCTCTTCATAAGTAAAACATTCATGGTCGGTAGAAATGCCGTGAGAGAAGTATAAAGCAGCTTGTTCATTCATTAAACCAGGCGCATGTCCATCAATAGGTTTATTGTATTTTTGAGCTGATTTTAACTTCGCCATCACCTCTGAATCTTGAAACAATACCCCAGGGAAATTCATCATTTCGGTGAGATAGTAAATATCATCTCTTTGAAGTAAAGCATCTACATCATTCGAATTCAGTGTTGCTCCCGCTGTTTCAAAAACAGTTGCAGGTACACAACTTGGAGCTCCAAAACAAAAATGAAAAGGTACTTTTTTCCCGTTTTCAATCATGAAGTTTACGCCATTTATTCCGCATACATTGGCAATTTCATGAGGGTCGCTAATGGTTCCAACTGTACCATGTAATACGGCCATTCGTGCAAACTCTGATGGAATTAAAAGCGAACTTTCAATATGAACATGTGCATCAATAAAGCCAGGAAGTATATATTGGAAAAGGGTTTTATCTATTTTTTTGATGGAATAAATTTTCGCATCCTTAACTTCAATCTCTGCTGGAAAAATGTTTCTATTTCTGATATCAACAAAATTCGCTTCTATAACAAAATCACTCATTTTATTCTTTTTTCAATGACTCACCATCAAACTGAAAAGGCAAAAATGTTTGTGTACCCTCTGCAATATAAATGGGACCACTTTCACCTTGTAAAATCATTCTTATTTGGTTGCCATATCTCTTTTCGTATTCACTTACACTTTGTAAACAAGCACCACAACACATCACAGGATGTTCTAATTTAAACTCATCGGTTTTAGCAGTAACCGATATTGCTTTAACAGCAACTCCTGGATAATTTGCTGATGCAGAAAAAATAGCAACTCTTTCGGCACACAATCCTGATGGATAGGCCATATTCTCTTGGTTACTTCCCTTTACCACCACTCCATTTTCGAGTAATACGGCTGCTGCCACATGGAATTTAGAATAAGGCGCATAAGCTCCATTAAGCGCTTCTTTTGCACTATCCAACAATTCAGCATCTGCACTACTAAGTTCAGATTTATCAGAAACACTTAGCAGCTTCACTTCTCTTTTCACTGTTTCAATCATATTCACAAGTTAGATAAAGCTAATATACTAAGCAATATTAAAAAAACTAAACTTAAAAATTCTTATCTCATTTAGTACTAGCTAACGTATAATTGTTACAGTTCCTCGATTTGAAATTTCTTTATTACAGGTAGTAATCCCACTGAAAAGGTAAAAATAAGTTCCTTCACTAAGTGGTTCTCCATTTTGCGTTTGTCCTTTCCAACATTCTTTGATATTGGTGGTTTCAAAAACCAAATCGCCCCATCTGTTATATACAAAGAAATTCAAACTGGAGAATTCACTCATACTATTCATAGGTAAACAATCATTTAAACCATCTCCATTTGGTGTAAATACATTGGGAAAAAATCCAAGGCTATCTAAAAACTCCACTTTAACAAATATGCTATCGTTATACAAACAGCCCAATGAGTCTTTTGCAATTACATAATAGAAAATATCACTTTTAGGCTTAACAATTGGGCTTGCTGATGTTTTGTCGTTTAAACCTTCATCTGGACTCCACATAAATTGCTTAAGGCCGCTTTCATTAGTAAATAATTGAGCTGTTTGATTTTCACAATCAATATCATTTGATTTAGTTAATTTCAAGCTATTGGTAGGAATGAAAAGCTGAATTGTAATGATACTATCACAGCCCAATTGATTCAATAAAGTATCTTGATAAGTGCCACTTATCTGATAAATATATTTTCCACTTGGCGATTTAACTGAATCACATGCAGAAATTAATACTTGAGCATAAGTATTTAATTTGGTAAAATTAATTAAAAGAAAGCTATCACATCCAAATTGTGTTTTGAGTGTATCTGAATATATACCAGTATTGTTCATGTAAAATTTTCCACTTGGCGATATTAAAGAATCACAAGATGTAACAGATACCTGACTTGATATGATTAATCGGGTATAATTGATTAAAAGAAAACTATCACACCCAAATTGTGTTTTTAGTGTATCAGTATAGAAACCAGTTTTACTCAAATAATTCCTACCACTAGGTACTAAAAAGCTATCGCAAGAATTAACAATAATGGTATCCTTTTTTATTGTTCTAACATATCTAACTGTAATAACACTATCGCAAAAGCTACTATTTTGAATGGTATCTAAATAGGTACCTGATGTAGACCAAATATACTTTCCGCTAGGACTTATAATTTCATTACAGAATGAGGTATCGATTTGACTTTTATTTGAACCTAAAACAAATCTTATATTTATCAAGCTATCTCCACCTATTAGATTTGGAATGGTATCTTGGTAAATCCCACTTTGGTTTATCCAAACATTTTTACTTAGAAATTTTATTGGATTACAGTTAAAAGTATCAATTAAAGATTTTGAGCTAAGAACTTTAATATTGAATTTAATGACACTATCGCAGCCAAATTTGTTAGTTAAAGAATCGAAATACAATCCTGTGCTATCAAAAGTAAATTTGCCAAAGGGGGAAGTATAAAAATATTTAACACTTGTATC
>JBIPMI010000036.1:0-13695 GCA_044369215.1 Bacteroidia bacterium
ACAGGTTGTCCTGCTTCGTAGAATTCTTTTTGGTTGATGATAGTATCGATACATACAGCAGTTTTACCTGTCTGACGGTCACCAATAACTAATTCACGTTGACCACGACCAACCGGAATCATTGCATCGATAGCTTTGATACCTGTTTGTAGTGGTTCTTTAACTGGTTCGCGGAAAATTACCCCTGGTGCTTTGCGCTCGAGTGGCATTTCATATAAATCACCAGCTATTGGTCCTTTTCCATCAATTGGACGACCTAAAGTATTAATTACGCGACCAGTCATACCTTCACCTACTTTAATAGATGCGATACGGCCAGTACGTTTTACGGTATCACCCTCTTTAATTTCTTCGGAAGAACCTAATAATACAGCTCCTACGTTGTCTTCTTCAAGGTTCAAAACGATCCCTTCAACACCGTTAGCAAATTGAATTAATTCGCCTGATTGTACTTTGGTTAATCCATAGATGCGCGCGATACCATCGCCCACCTGAAGCACTGTACCTACTTCTTCGAGTTCAGCATCAGATTTAAAATTACTGAGCTGCTCGCGTATGATGGCTGATACCTCGTCTGGTCTAATCTCTACCATAATGACATTGTTATTTTGAAATGTACGTATTTAATAATTCCTGTTTTGCTTTCCTGAGTTTTCCGGAAATGCTGGCATCATAAAGTTTATCTTCAATTTGCACAACTAATCCTCCGATCAGGCTCGGGTCAACCTTGCTATCCAAAATAACAGTTTTACCTGTTCCTTTTTCAATAAGGCTTTTTATTTCCTGCGTATTGGCTTCAGTCAATTCTTGAGCTGTAGTTACTTTAGCAGTAGTAATTTGATTCATTGCATAATATTGGCCAATGAACGCTTGGGCGATATCATACAAATAATACTCCCTCTTTTTCCTGATAATCGTTTCAAAAAACGTTATCGTTAGCGTATCAAAGGAGGCTGAAAATATCTGACTGATGATTTTATTTTTCTTATCCCCATCGATGATAGGGCTTTTCATTAAATTGAAAAGTGAAAGATTAGCATCTAATGCAGATTTAAATGCCTGTATATCACCAAAAACCTTATCAATAGAATTTCTTTCTTTTGATAAGTCAATTAATGACTTTGCATAACGGTTGGATACCCTGGTTTCAGACATCTTAGTTCAATGTAATTGATTTCAGATTTTCGTTTACAAAAGCTTCTTGCTCTGCACGATCATTCATTTTTCTACGTAATACTTTTTCAGCTAAATCAACAGATAACTCAGCTACCTGAGTTTTCAATTCATTCAATGCCTTTAGTTTAGCAGATTCGATTGATTCGTTTGCAGATGCAACAATACGGCGTGCTTCATCGTCTGCCGATTTTTTTGCTGTAGAAATGATATCTTCTTTCATTTCTTTTGCTTCTTTTAGCATGGCATCTCGTTCTAAACGGGCTTGTTGTAACAATTTTTCATTGTCACTTTTTAAAGCATCCATTTGTTTGCGAGCATCTTCTGCTGCGTTCAGGGCATTGTTAATAGAGTCTTCTCTTTCCCTGATTGAATTAAGGATTGGCTTCCATGCAAATTTGGAAAGGATGAACAATACCAAACTAAAGGTAAGTGTCATCCAGAATATCAATCCTAAACCTGGTTTTACTAATTCCATGTTCTTTTAATTTTATTGTTTTTGATTCAAAGCTGTACTAGTAATCAGAAAGCACGGTATACAATCGTATACCGTGTTTCTTAATCTTATTAGTATTACAGCAATACGATCAAAAGACAAACTACGATACCGAAGAAGGCAGCACCTTCAATCAGAGCAGCAGCTACGATCATATTTGCACGAATATCTCCTGATACTTCTGGTTGACGAGCGATAGACTCAAGAGCGCTTCCGCCAATACGTCCGATACCCATACCTGCACCGATTGCAGCTAAACCTGCTCCGATACCTGCGCCCATTTTAGCAAAACCTGGATCTGCAACTGCTTGTAAGATGATGTTTAATAAAGTCATAATTGTGTTGGTTAATTGATGATTTGTATGTTAATTAATGATGTTCTTCGTGGTGATGTTCTTCTACTGCTGAGCCAAAATACAATGACGACAATAAAGTAAACACATAAGCTTGTAAGAATGCTACCAGCAATTCCAAAAAGCTCATGAATGTTGTAAATGCTACAGATAATATTGAAACTCCGAATCCTAAATATGCATTCATGGCTCCGAAGATAAATATCAAACTGAAGAATCCTAAAATTATAATGTGACCTGCAGTAATGTTCGCAAATAAACGAATCATTAATACAATTGGTTTATTTAACATTCCAATAATTTCAATTGGAACTAGCAATATCCATAATCCTTTTGGTACTCCCGGAGGCATAAAAATATGTCCCCAGTAATTTTTGTTTCCATTAAATGAGGTAATGAAAAACGTAAATAATGCTAGTACCAAAGTAATTGCGATGTTACCTGTTACGTTAGCGCCTCCCGGGAAAAATGGAACCAATCCCAAAATATTATTGAAGAATATAAAAAAGAAAATAGTTAATAAATAAGGTAGGAACTTCTCATATTTAGGTCCAATTGATGGTTTTGCAACTTCATCACGAATAAATATGATTAAAGATTCAATTAAATTATTTAATCCTTTTGGAGCTTTGTTTTTATTAACTGTGTAGTGTTTGGCTACACTTAACATAATCCATAGCAATAAGAATACCGCAATAAACATTGCTGCAACATTTTTAGTGATAGAAAAATCAATAAATGAAGCATTATGATTTTCTGAACCATCAGCGTTTACTGCAATTATTTTACCTTCATGTAATTTGTATCCTTCGTAAACATCATGACCATGGCCAAATCTGCTTGATGAAAATATTTTTAAACCTGAATCATCTTTAATAATTACTGGAAGTGGAATTGAAATGTGGGATTCTCCAATTGTTGCGATATGCCAATCGTGCGCATCTGCAATATGTTCCATGATTAATTTACCTGCATCAACTTTTCCTTCCTCATGCGCTGCACCTTCATGATTTGCTTCTGCATGTCCACTTACTTCATTATTATGACCTGCGGGAGCATTATGGCTAGCCTCAACGCCTTGAATTTGAGTAGAGTCTGTGTGTCCTTCTTGTCCGTAAACTTTTAGACCTGCGTAACCTACATACAAAATAACCAAAAAAGTTGGTATTAAGTATCTGAAAATCTTTTTATTGGAGAGCTGCATCAATTGACTTATTTGTTTAAATCGGGGCGCAAGTTAACCACAAGGAAATAAATTTCAAAAGCAGTGTAAAAGAAATACAATAAAAGATAGCTAATTATGAAGTTTAATTCTTTGTTTGGAATGAAGAATAGGTAGATTAGTAAAGGGCTAAGGCTGAAAATAAATCTTATTCCAATTGATGAATAAATTCTTGTAATAAATGTTTTATTGTCCTTTTTAAGGCCCGATTTTGAGATAAAATAGATTGCAATACTCAAAAAATAGAAGTAGAAAAGTGCAACCCAAACTAAATTATTGAGTACAATTTTATCTTGAACTCCTTTAAAAATTAAAATGGCGCCTGCTATTAGTAAAGTTAGCGCATTGATAGATTTGCTGAATCTGTCTTTAAACATTTTGCAAACCTAAGCCATTACTTTAATAATTCTCTAATTGATAAATAAACAGCTGAAAAAACTGAAAATAAAACGCCAAATAAAGTGAAATATGGAAATGAATTCTCCATGTATTTGTCAAGGTATTTACCTCCTAAGCTGATACTTGCAATGATGGCTATCATATTGAATGCTAGTCCACTATATTTTAGAATTGAATTAGTCTCCGGTTTTTTCGCTGGCTTTTTCTCCATTTTGCAAACCTTTTTCGTCAACTGGTTTTGTTGATTTTGGTTTTGAATATTCCGAAGAGTAACCTATAGGTTTCATTTCGCTTTTTCCATTAAAACTGGCTCCTGCTTCAATAATTAATTTACTACAACTAATATCTCCGCTAATTTGTGCACTTGCTTTAATTGCTAACAACTCAATTATTTGAATATTTCCGGTCACATTTCCGAAAATATCGCAATTTAATGCATTTACATTTCCGGTAATTTGAGAAGATGGCCCTAAAACTAATTTTGCTTTAACAGTAACATTTCCTTTTACTATTCCATCAATTCTAATATCTCCTTCTGAGTTTAAATCACCATTAATGGTTGTCCCTGCGTTAAGTATATTTATCTCTTGAGGATTGAATGTAGTGTTTTTATTAGAGTTAAAAATTGCCATTTTTTTATTTTAAAAAGTTAATAATTCCTCCGGGTTTAAGGCTTTCCCGTTTTCCCAAAGTTCTAAATGTAAATGCGTGCCTGTGGTATACTCACCGGTATTTCCCACAATTGCCACAACTTCACCTGTTCCTACAAACATACCAACTTTTTTTAATAATGCCGAATTGTGCTTGTAAATACTAATTAGGTTGTTAGTGTGCTGAATTACAATGGTTTTACCGGCTTCCGGAGTCCAGTCTGCAAAAATTACGGTTCCTTCTTGGACAGCTTTTATTGGCGCTTCAGGAATTGAAGCTATATCAATTGCAAAATGATTTTCTCCAGGATTAAATGGTTTACTAATGAGCCCTTTTGTTGGCGTCATTAAAAATAGATTTTTGTAATCGGCAGTATTCTCAGGCTTTGAATCTGATTTATTGCTGCTTGAATTCTTTTCATACTCATTTCTAAATGCTAATTCTTTTTCTCCTGCATTAGATTTAGTGTTTTTAGAACTTGCTTTTTTAATGGAAGATATGCTGTCAGTCAGTCCATTACCGCCATTCATGATGTCTAAAATATTTTTGTAATAGGTTTCTTTGGCTTTTAAACTTTCTTCCAAAGAGTCAGCTTTAAACAATAATTGTTGGATATTCCGTTTGGTTTGGGTATCGGTATATCCGGGAACATATTCTTTTAAAGGTGTAAAAAAAATCAACAAAATAATGAGGATTGTCAGTGAAACTAAGGACGAGCTAAAACCCACGAAAACATTCATGGGAGTAAGCTTAAATGAAAATTTTTCTTCAAAAGTTTCATCATTTATGAGTATCAAACGATACTTATACCTTAATTTGTGAATCAGTTTTTTTTTCTGCTGCTCCATGTCTTTCCTTATTATTGTAAAGATTGGTTAAAATTGTACATTATATAGAACTCAAAGGTATTAAATCAGACGCTCCCTTGTATCAACAAAATAGAATAACATACGCAATACTAGGTTTTAGCCTGTTTTTAGTGGCATGTAGCCCTACTAAAGATAAGTGGATGAACCGCAAATGGCATACTTTGACAGGTCATTACAATATTTATTTTAATGGTCAGCAGAAAGTACTGGATGCTGAAATTCAGCTTGAAGCAAGTCATGTAAATAATTTCAATCAGGTTTTAGATGTTTTTCCACTAGGGACTCCTGAAGCTGCAAAAGGCGCTGCAAATATTTTAGATGAAGCTTCAAAAAAGTTTTCAGGAACCATTCAGCTACACCAAATTGGAAGTTACACAGATGATGCCTATTTTGGAATAGCTCAGTGTCACTTTTATAAAAGAGATTATTTTGCTGCAATTGAGGCTTTTCAATATGTAGGTAACAAATACAAAAAGGGTGATTACCGCAATTTATGTAATAGCTGGATTGCCAGATGTTATGTTGGATTAGAAAAATTGGGTGAGGCAGAAGCGGTTATTAGCTCCATGTTAACTGAGAAAAATTATACGAAAAAGGAGATATCACATATTTTTACTACTGCTGCTGATATCAATATCAAACTAGGGAAGTATTCATCTGCAATTGAAAATTTGAAAATGGCACTAACAGGTTCCTTAAACAAGGAGCAAAAAATAAGGTACCATTATATACTAGGACAATTATGCATGGAGGCCGATAAAAAACCTGAGGCCATCGTACATTTTGATAAAGTTTTAAAGCTTATTCCCTCTTATGACTTCGCATTTAATGCCAATATCAACCTAACCAAAGTTTATGATTTGAGCAATAAGAAAAATGTGGCAAAGGTTAGAAGGAATTTGAAAAGAATGGCTAATGATGACAAAAATGAAGATTATCTTGACCAGATTTATTTCGAATTAGGAAAACTGGAATGGTCACAAAAAAATGAAGTAGCTGCCATTAAAGATTTTAAACTTTCGGTTGCAAAAAGCACCAAGAATAGAGCTCAAAAAGCAAAATCATACAAAGAATTAGCAGTCATCTTTTTTGATAAAAAGGATTATGTAAATGCTCAGGCTTATTATGATTCAACAGTGCAGTCACTTGATCCCAAAGAAAAAGATTATGAGCAATTGAAAAATACTCAACTTGTTTTAAAGGATTTGGTTAGTAATTTAAATGCCTATGAAACTGAGGATTCATTGCAGGCTTTAAGCAGATTGAGCAAAGATGCTCTTGATAAAAAAGTTAGTGCCTGGATGTCAGCAGAGAAGTTAAGACAGGAACAAGAAGCTAAACAAAAGAAAAAAAATGAGCAGATAGCAGCTAGCATGCAGAATAATTCAAGTAACCAAATTAATTCCGGACCGGCACCTTTACCAGGAGCAGGAAGTGCTTCTTGGTATTTTTATAATAGTACATTAATGGTTCAGGGCTCTTCAGAGTTTTTTAGTGCAAGAAAATGGGGTAGAAGAGCAAATGAGGATTTTTGGCGGATAGCATCAAAAGAAAAAATAAAATCGAATGATGAGGATGCAGAAAAGCAAAACACTCCTTCTGATACATTAAACAAAAAGGATGGTGGAGAAAAACAAACCAAGACTATAGCAGAAGTAGTTGAAAACAAAACTTTTGGTGATGCTACAAAAGATGCATGGGTTAAAAATGTGCCTTTTACAAAAGAGAAATTAGAAAGTTCAAATAATAGAATCATGGAATCTCTAAACAATTTAGGGAGTATCTATTATGAAAAACTAAAAAATAATACTGAAGCGATTAAGTACTTGAATGAGCTTGAAAAAAGATTTCCTTTAAATGAATATGAACCTAAAGCTTATTATTATTTACATAAGTCGTATGTTAATCTGGAACAAAAAGGAAAGGCTGAGGAATTTAAAAACTTGTTGATTAAAGAATATCCGGAACATCCTTATACTATGTTTTTGCAAAAGAAGGTTTTAAAAAATACTGAGGCTGAAAGTAATAAGGAATTAAATAAGGAGTATGAAAAAATGCTCGATTTATATAAGACCGGTTCTTTTGCTGAAGCCATGGACTTAAAAGAACAATTTGATAAAAAATTCCCTGGAAATAGTCTTAAACCCAAATATGAATATTTAAATGCGCTTTGTATAGGCAAGTTGAAAGGAAAAGAACAATTGAAAAGTTCTATGACAACGATTTTATCTGCTTATCCAAATACAGAAGTAGGGGAGTCGGCAAAAGCAATTTTAGCAGCTATGAACAAGGAGGAAAAGAAAGCTTCAATAGTTGGGACAGGAGATTCCTCCAATCAAGTAGAATATGATTTAGAAACAGAAACTCCTTTTTATTATGTATTTGCTGTTAAGAATGAAAAAGCAGATTTAACAGATTACTTGAGTTTATTTGGAAATCACAATGAAGCTTATAACTCAAATGATAATTTAAGAGTTAATTCAATGATGAGCAATGAGGGTTATCAATTAATATTAATTAGAGAATTCAAAAATTTAGCAGCAGCTAATTTGTATTTAGAAACACTGAGTGCAATTAAATTTGCTGATACTAAACTCATGTGTAAAGAACCTTATTTGCAAACTGTTATATCAATTAAAAATTTCAGGAATGCATTAAAAGATAAAAAGTTAGAATCTTATTCGAAGTTTTATCCAAAGTTAGCAGCAAGTTTGAACAAAAAGAAAAACTAAAAATCAGTAATGAAAAGCGGAGTTAAAGAATTGTTATTTAAAAATCCTTATTGGAAATGGCTTAAATGGATTTGGATTTTTTCATTTTTGGGAGCTTTATTATTTGTTGGATTAATTGCGGCTATTGGAAAGGGCTGGTTTGGAGAACTTCCTCCAATTGAGGAATTAGAAAATCCTAAGACATATTTAGCAAGTGAAATTTATGCTGAAGATGGAAGTCAGTTAGGGAAATACTATTTACAAAACAGAAGTAATGCCAACTTCGAAGACTTGAGTCCAAACTTAATTAATGCATTGGTTTCAACTGAAGATATTAGGTTTTACGACCATGCTGGAATTGACAATAATCGTTTGTTTACCATTGTTGCTTATAATCTAATTGGAAAGCGCCAGGGCGGAAGTACAATTACACAACAATTGGCTAAAAATTTATTTCCAAGAAAGAGATTTAAAAGTTTAAAAGATAAAGTTATTACGAAGCTTCAGGAATGGATTACAGCAATCAGAATTGAGCAGAGATATACCAAAGAAGAAATTCTAACCATGTATTTTAATACGGTTGAATTTGGTGGAAATTCATTTGGAATTCGTTCGGCTTCGAAAACATTTTTCGGAAAATCTCCCAAAACCTTAACAGCTAGTGAAGCTGCATTACTTGTTGGAATGCTAAAAGCAATTACAAGGTTTAATCCAGTTCTAAATCCTGCAAATGCTTTAGCCAGAAGGAATACAGTTTTAAACCAAATGGCAAAAAATGATGCCATAACTGATGCTGAATGTGCAAAATTAAAAGCTCAACCTATTGAATTAAAATATCAGGAAGAAGACCACAATGAAGGACTTGCAACCTATTTTAGAGAAACTCTCAGGATAGAACTTTTAGAGTGGTGCGAAGAGAATGGTTATAATTTATACAAGGATGGATTAAAAATTTATACTACAATCAATCCTACCATGCAAAAGCAAGCTGAGGAGGTTGTGGCAGAGCAATTAAAAGATCAACAAAAGAAATTTTACGCCCATTGGAAAGGAAGAGAGCCTTGGGGTAAGTTTAAAGAACTTATTACTTTAAGTATGAAAAGAAGTGATAGGTATAGGATTTTAAAACAATTAGGTAGATCAGAAGCTGAGATTACAAAGGAGTTTAATACTCCGGTTAAAATGAAGGTTTTTAGCTATAACAGAGGTGATATTGATACAATTATGTCGCCATTAGATAGCATAAAGTACTATAAGTATTTTGCACAATGCGGCTTAATGAGTATGGATCCGGTAAGTGGAAGAATTAAAGCATGGGTTGGTGGTCATAATTATAAATACTTTAAATATGACCATGTAAATTCTACAGCAAAACGTCAGGTTGGTTCTACATTTAAGCCATTGGTTTATACCTTAGCAATTGACAATGGATATTCACCATGCACTGTTGTTCCGAACAAACCTGTAGTTTTTGAAGACTACAATGATTGGGCGCCTCAAAATTCGGATGAAAAATATACAACTCCTGATATGGATTTGTATCATGGATTGCAACATTCAGTAAACAATATAGTATTGTATTTAATGAAAAATTGTGTTCCGGGTGGACCAAAAACAGTTGTTGAATTAGCAAGAAAATTAGGAATTACATCAAAATTAGAGCCATACCCAAGTATTGCATTAGGTACGTCCGATGTTTCAATTTATGAAATGGTAGGTGCTTTTAGTGCTTTTGCCAATAAAGGAGTTTGGATTAAGCCTGTATATTTATTAAGAATTCAAGATAAAAACGGGAATACCATTTTCGAAAATGTTCCACAAACTCAGGAGGCATTAAGTGAGCAAACGGCGTATGTAATGTGTAAAATGTTAGAGCGTGTTACAACACATGGTACAGCTGCAAAAGTTAAATATTTATATCAGATTCCGGGTGCGGTTGGAGGAAAAACAGGAACAACTCAAAATTATTCAGATGGTTGGTTTATTGGAATTACACCAACATTGGTTACCGGATGTTGGGTTGGATGGGAAGACAGAGCCATACATTTTAGAACAATGGATTTAGGTTCAGGTTCCGCAATGGCCATGCCAATTTGGGCTAATTATATGAAAAAGGTGGTTGCAACTCCGGGTTTAATAAATATTGTAAACCAATGGGAAGCACCTCAATCTCCGATTACTATTGAAATGGATTGTGCTAAGTACAAAGAGGAGCAAACTCAAAAGGCAAAGCCTGATTTTATGGAAGAATAATTTTAACATTGAGCTGAATTATGCAATGATTTAATTTTTCAAATTGTTTATTAGGTTAAATTCCTATATTGGCAATTGAAATTTTAAACTATGGCAAATATTTTCTATAAGAAATCACTTAAAGATTTACTTGAAGTCTCCTCAGATGGACATCAACTAAAACGAACCTTAACTGCAGCAAATTTAATTGCACTCGGAATTGGTGCTATTATTGGAGCTGGTTTATTTGTAAGAACTGCTGCTGCTGCCGGCGAACATGCTGGTCCTGCGGTTACAATCTCATTTATTATTGCGGCGGTTGGTTGTGCATTTGCCGGATTATGTTATGCTGAATTTGCATCGATTATTCCTGCAGCAGGAAGTGCTTATACATATGCTTACACCACTATGGGTGAACTTGTTGCTTGGACAATTGGATGGGCATTGGTATTAGAATACGCTTTAGGTGCCGCAACTGTTTCAATTGCATGGAGTGAATATTTAAATAAACTTTTGGGTAATGCAATACCCTATGAATGGACACATTCGCCATTTGAATCAATATTAAATGCTGATGGTTCAATGACAACTGGAATCATGAACTTCCCTGCATTAATTATATTATTATTGATATCCTTGTTATTGATAAAAGGAACACAGGAATCTGCAATAGTAAATGCTGTTATCGTTTTTGTTAAAGTTGCAATCATTATTCTTTTCATTGCTTTAGGTTGGGGATTCATTAATCCTGCTAATCATACACCTTATTTGATTCCTGATACTGCAACACCTGCATTATTACCTGATGGAAGTTTTTATGATTATTCTAAATTCTGGAACCATGGAATGGGTGGTGTTATAACCGGAGCCGGAATTGTATTTTTTGCTTTTATTGGTTTTGATGCGGTATCAACTGCAGCACAGGAAGCCAAACGTCCTGAAAGAGATATGCCAATTGGTATTTTAGGTTCATTGGTTGTTTGTACAATTCTTTATATTTTATTTTCACACGTATTAACTGGTGTTGCTCCTTATACAGATTTTGTGAAGGAAGGAAAAGAAGCTTCTGTAGCGTTTGCAATTACTAAATATATGCCTGGTTATGATTGGTTGGCATTCTCAATTACAATCGCCATTCTTGCCGGATTTTCTTCAGTAATATTAGTGATGTTAATGGGACAATCACGTGTGTTTTATTCAATGGCAAAAGATGGTTTGTTACCTAAAGTATTTGCTGATGTTCATCCTAAATTCAGAACACCTTATAAATCGAATATTATTTTATTCTTTTTTGTAGGAACATTTGCTGCTTTTGTACCGGGTTCAGTAGCCGGTGATTTAACAAGTATTGGAACCCTTTTTGCTTTTGTACTTGTTTGTATCGCAGTTTGGATTTTAAGAGTTAAGGAGCCTGAATTAAAGAGAAATTTCAAAACTCCATTGGTACCATTGGTTCCTATTTTAGGAGTTATTGTTTGTTCTGCAATGATTGTAGGTTTACCAGGTACAACTTTATTAAGTGCTGCAATTTGGTTAATTGGAGGTTTAGGAATTTACTTTTTATACAGTTCTAAAAATGCCGCTAAAAAACGCGGCGAGTAGAATAAGAATTTATTAAACAAAAAAGGCTGCAAAATTTGCAGAATTTTTTGTTTTTAAGTAGAGCCTAAAACAAGAAAGAAGTTTACTTTTAATTGATCATCTACTTTTATTAAACCGCCCATTTTACTTACTGGTTTGAGCCCAAAATCAGAGAGATTCATTTTCTTATTTCCTATCAAATGAATAATCTTATTACCGGGTGAGTGTAAAACAACATAATCTATTTCGTATTCCTTAATTACATAAGCTAATCTAATTTTGATTATTCCTTTAACCACCTGAGAATTTGGTGATGGTTCGAACTTTTCAATTTGTTCGAAATGGATGGTCATCATCGGGTTTTCCTTGTATTTTAAGGTTTTTCTGAAATCTCTTGTGATTAAAATATCATGACAATTAAAACTGGTAATGTCTAATTTCATGCAGCCATTCATGATGTAATAATTATCATCTTTTTTATGGTTTGATTTAAAAAATGAAATGGTATCGAATTTACAATAGTCTGTAATTTCGCAACTGAACTTATTTACATTTGATTTTCCCTCTACACATAAACTGCTTGAATGTTGAACGACCCATTTTGTATTGTAGTGATTGTTTTTTTCATTTGGTTTAAAGCTGAAAATTGCCAACATAATGAATGTTGTAGCAACAATTTTTATATATGACTTCATTTTCATCTTTTGTTTTTATGGAAAAACGGACCTGTAGTTATAACAACAGATCCGTTTTTGTTCATTTTGTATGAGTTAAACAACAAACCCTTGTTTAGAAACCAACAGTAGCTTGAATTAAGAATCCATTGAATTTACCATTGTAACGAGCATCAATAGGAGTGCCAGTTGTAGTTAATCTTTGAGCGAAGTCTTTGTATTCTTGCATTACGTATTCACCTTTTAATAAGATGTTATCTGTAACAAACCAACCTGCAGCTAATGAAGTTCTGTTAATAGTAATTTTGTTAGTTTGTTCAGTTGGAGCAATGTTTCCACTAGCAGTATTGTAACGAGCACCTACAAACACATTTTCAGTTTTTCCAAAACGGTAGATTGCATCAACAGCCATTTGAGATAATTCTCTTTCTTTTGTTTCAGTGCTTGTGCGTCCTTTCATCATATCATAAGTACCAAAGATTTCAGCACCTTTGTATTTTAATAATAAGTTAAATTGTTGTGCAGCAATTTTATCAGCTAATCTTGGATTTAATCTTCCAGACCAAGCTTGAGCAGTATAACCAGAAGGAGTAGTAACCAATCCATTTAAGAATGCTCTTTCCATTACCATGAAGTAGTTAGAACCTGTTCTATCGCCCCACATCAATGTATTACTTTGTGAGCTGTTATCATTATACATAGAAGCTGCTAAACGGAAACGGAAACCATTGTCCATTGTTTTATCATACGCTAATTTACCATAGATAGCAGGTGTTTTTTTAGCAGTTGGGTCAATTGTAGTAGCTGTTAATGCATCAACTGAACCTTTGATTTCACCATTACTTACACCAATCATTCCCATAAATCCTTTGTGCTGGCCATATAACTCACCACCAATTTCTGTTGTAAATGCATCAATGATATAGTTTTCGCCAAAAGGATTGTACAATGTATGTCCACCATCTGATCTTCTGTAGTGATTGTCACCATAGTTAATTTCCATATGTCCAACTTTGATAGTAGCATATTTCATGATTTTGTCGAAAACACCAGATTTAAAAGGCATTTTGTCGAATTGGATATAACCACCTTTTACCCATGTTTCATTGTGGTGACGAGCAGAAAGGTATGAAGTTAAATTTAAACGGATACCATCAGCAAGCATTACATCAACATACCAGTTTGCTTGAGCAGTATTAAAACCAGCAGACATATTGTACAAAGCATTGGTATCTTTTTTGCTGATATTACTTACAGCAGATGGTTGACCATTTTCATGAGTCAAGGCTTGGAAACTTTGAGTGAAGCCGGCACCAAATCTTACTTTCAGACCG
>JBIPMI010000274.1:0-4131 GCA_044369215.1 Bacteroidia bacterium
ATTTGATGCAAAAAAGCAGTACAATTATGTAAGTTCTTTAAGTGGAGGAGAAAAAAGACGCTTGTACTTATTGACTATTTTAATGGCTAAACCAAACTTTTTGGTTTTAGATGAACCGACTAATGATTTGGATATTGATACCTTAAATGTTTTGGAGGATTTCCTTGAAAATTATGAAGGATGTATGCTTATAGTTACGCATGACAGATACTTCATGGACAATTTAGTAGATTCATTATTTGTATTTGAAGGAAATGGAAACATCCGTTCATTCAATGGAAATTATCAGGAATATTTAAATGAGTTGGATGAAGAAAAAAACAAAGATTCAAAATCAAAAGAAACTCCAAAAGCAGCTGCTCCTAAAACAATTGAAGTAGAGGTTCAACCAATAAAAAAGAAATTAAGTTATAAAGAGCAAAGAGAGCTAGAACAACTTACTGATGATATAGAAATTTTACATCAACAAAAAACTATTTTAGAGAAAAAATTAGCAAGCGGTAGCAGTAATCATGAAGATGTAATCCAGTGGAGTTCTGATTTTGAAGAAGTAAAATCGAAATTAGACGAAAAAGAAATGAGGTGGTTAGAACTTTCAGAAATGTAATTGTCTTTACAAAACAACTGAAATTATTTCACCATTCATTACCGTAAAAAATGCTGTTGGCAAAGTTTGGCGCAAGTTGATATACTCCTGATAATTTGCGCTAAACTTGGTTCTTTCATACATAATTTGGTCAAAATTACCTGTTATCCCCATGAGTAACTCGCAGGCTTCTCTCACAGCAAAATCTCCGCTATCGTGACCGGTAACGTAATCAGCTAAATCATTTTTAATTACATAATTTTTAAAAAGTGGATTTGCTTTACGATTAATCATAACTCTGAACCCAACTTTTTCGGCTACACTTAAATCCAAAACATCATCAAAAAAGTAACAAACTTCAGAAGCCTGTAATTGGTGTTTTTCACAAAAATGATTAAGAGCTATAATTTTGTTTGGAACTTTAAAGTAGGATTCATCAAAATGTTCTCTGTTACAAAAATGAAAAGCCATTTCATTTTTTTCACCTGAAATAATAGCAGTATTGGGCATTCTACCGTATCTAAAATAGTAATCATAACGAATTAAATTCGTACCCATACTATCGGCTTCATTGAAAGTGCTGCTTTTATTTTCGTTTTTTTGGGCATTGTTAAATACCCCGTCCCAATCAAAAACAAAAGCCTTTATCCCCTTAAATTTTTCTATCATTTCCTGCAAAGGGTGAACAAAAACTCCACCGATTGATTCGAACTCTTTTTGAATTTCCATGAGTGTATAAATAAAAAAAGGAGGACTAGCCTCCTTTTTAATGAATAATATTCTATTAATCTTCTAAATCTTGAATGTCTAACATTCCAATTGGTTTGCCGTTTTCTGTAACCAAAATTGTATCAACTTTAGTAGATTTAAATAAGCCCATAGCTTCATTTAATAAAGCTGAACCATCAATAGAAACTGGCTTACCATATTCAAAATCGCCTATTTTTTTGTTTAAAACATCACGACCATCTGATTGTAATTTCCTTCTCAAATCGCCATCAGTGAAAACACCTTTTAATGAGCCATCAGCGTTCACAACTGTAATAGCACCAAAACCAAATTCAGTCATTTTAACAATTGCTTCTGCTAAATCTGTGTTTCCATCAACTATAGGATTTGTTCCATTTAAAGCTTCTTTTACACGAACTGTCATTAAACGTGTATCACGAATAAACTGGTCTGTACCAACAGTTGTAAAATGGTTTTCTGTCAATTGTTTCATAATTTTCAATGGAACAGTAATTGTGTGAACACCAAGATTTAATGCATTACGAACATGTTCTAAAGTACGTACAGAAGAGAACATTACTTTGGTATCATAACCATAATGATCAACAGCAGAAACTATTTGGTTAACCAAATCCAAAGCATCGTGACCTTGATCCTGCAAACGACCAACAAGTGGACAAACATAAGTTGCACCTGCATGCATAGCCATATAAGCTTGTTGTAAAGTGTACACCAAATGAATATTTACAAGGTAACCTTTGCTTCTCAATAATTTGCAAGCTCTAACACCTTCTAAAGAAACTGGAATTTTAAAAACTGTCTTCTTAGGGTCTAAACCAAGTGCCAACTGACGTTCAGCTTCAGCCAAAACTTCTTCTGCTGTATCACCTAAAGCTTCAATTTGAAGAACAGGCACCATTTTCGAAAGTTTAACAATCATGCCATCAATATCTGTGATACCTTCACGTTGCATAAATGTTGGAGTGGTGGTTAAACCATTCAAAAATCCTAATTTAAAACCTTCTTCAATTTCTTTAAGGTTTGCTGAATCTAAATATAATTCCATGTTTATTAATTCTGTTTAATTATCAAAGGGCTCAAAAATAATTTTAATTCTTTAATTATCTAAATTGATTATTTACAGCCCAAAAAATCCGAAATTGTAAGATAATCCTAATGTTAAACCAGAAGGTCCAAGTGTTTGAAAAAAAGATTTTTGATTTGCTGAGAAATCTACATTTTCTGTTGCAATATATTTACCTTCAATTAAAACACTTTTTTCATTAAATGTAATAATTTGTTTGTTTAATCCAATTGCATATCCTAAATCTATGGTAAACCGATTACCCCTTTTTGTCATAAATTGGCGCTGAAGTCCAGCATTTATAGTAAGCAATGGATCTAAATTAATAGAAGTATTGACCTCATAATCTTTCTCATTAAAACTAACTTCCACATCTAAAATTAAATCTTGAAATCCATTAGCTTTAGAAAATCCGATACTTGGACACCAACCATTTTGGGAGCCTGATTTAAAAATCCCGGTTAACCCAACTTTTGTGCCATATAAACCTAAACCTGTATTAAATTCAACTATTGCAGTTGGTGCAACTCTGTATCCAAAACCCAAGCCTAAGATTCCATATTTATATTGAAATCCGGTACCAACGCTCAAATACACCTTTGGTAAGCCCAAATCTTTGGGATTACTTTCACCAGTATAAGGAGATTGGTATTGAGCAAATGAGCTTAAACCAAACAAAATAAAAATCAGAAAAGGTAAAATAGGCTTTTTCATTTTTATGATTATTTTCTATAAGAAACTTCAATATTATGAATTTCAATTAGTGGTTTCATAAATTCTTCCAAATCATAAACCGATAATTGTGAAGCAGCATCACACAAAGCATTTTTAGGATCAGGATGAGTTTCAATAAAAACACCATCTACACCTGAAGCAACACCTGCTCTGCTTAATACAGGCAAAAATTCCCTTGCACCACCATTTGGATCCGCACTTGGTGTACCGTATTTACGCACACAATGTGTAATATCAAAAACAACAGGATAGCCAATGTTTCTCAAGTGGTAAAAACTTCTTGGGTCAACAATTAAATCATTGTAACCAAAAGTAAATCCACGCTCTGTTAAAATCACCTGATCATTTCCAGACTCAACACATTTAGCCACAGGATGTTTCATATTCTCAGGTGCCAAAAACTGACCATGTTTGATATTAACAACTTTACCTGTTTTAGCAGAAGCAACCATTAAGGTACTTTGCATGCATAAATAAGCCGGAATTTGAATTACATCGACCACTTCTCCAGCTGCGGTAGCCTGATCAGGATAATGAACATCGGTTAAAATTGGAAATCCAAATTGTTCGCGGATTTTAGCCAATAAAGCAACGCCTTTACTTAAACCCGGACCATCATAATATTTTAAACTGCTTCTATTGTCTTTTTGAAAAGACGATTTATAAATCATCTTAATATTTAATCTTTCAGAAACCTCTTTTAGCTTTTCAGCGGTTTTCATCATGATTGATTCATCTTCAATCACACATGGACCCGAAATCAAAAACAAATCTTTGCCACCACACTCAATGTCACCAACTTTTACAATTTTTGTCATGTTATTCAATTCTTTATAATCTTCTAAATAATCCTTCAATAAATTCAATACTAATTTTCTCTTTCCAATCGGTACCAATTGCATGGTTCCACATATGATGCAAATTATAAGCTACATGTGCCATTGCAGTGATTTCCGTATCTGTCCAATTTTTGCTAAGACCTTGAGGAAGTGTAATT
>JBIPMI010000037.1:0-13359 GCA_044369215.1 Bacteroidia bacterium
TGACTTTTAATTTTGGGTGTCCCAGTGCGGAAGTCAGGACAGCGGTGCAAATGTAGATTTATTTTTTTTATTTCAAACCCTACTTTAGAATTTCCTTGCAAATTACTCAAATCCAGCAAAAAATATTTAAAATCAATTCAAAAAAATACATTTAATACAAGTAATTTTAGACTCAATTTTAAGAATTTTAATGCCACTTTTTAAACAAAATTCAGTAAAAAGCAAAAAAAAGCCAGAAATTAATCTGGCTTTAGGATTATAATTTTAAAGCTTAATTTGATTTTGCGTGTAATTTTTCTTTGTGTTTTTTAACCTGAGCTACTAATTTGTCCAATACCAAATCGGTGGCTGCTTCGAAAGTTGTAGCATGTTCTTTAGCAAAAAGTGGATTTCCATTTAAATTCAACTTGATTTCGATTACCTTATTTTCCTTTTCCTGGTCTTTTTCAAGTTTTAAATAAACATCAGCACTTCTTACATTGTCTAAAAAGGTCTGGGTTTTTTGAACCTTTTGTTCAATAAAATCAAGCAATTTTTGATCTGCTTTGAAATGAATAGATTGAATGTCGACTTGCATAATTCTGAATTTTAGATTGAGATTGGGCAACACCTGCCAGGCTCCCCTCCCCCGATTTGGCTATTTTAATGACAGGATTTTAAGCTCTTGGATGTTTTTTATACACCTCTTTTAATCGTTCTATACTATTATGAGTATAAACCTGGGTTGCTGATAAATTTGCATGGCCCAATAATTCTTTGATGGCATTTAAATCTGCTCCTTCATTTAATAAATGAGTTGCATAAGTATGCCTTAATACATGGGGACCTCTTTTATCTTTTGTACTAACCAACGATAAATTCCTTTTGACAATTTCATAAACTTTCCTGGGGTTTAAAGTTTTTGATTTTAATGAACAAAATAAGGTTTCGGAAACCAGGTTTTCGGCTCTTTTTAAATCTATAAAGTCCTCAATCATTAATCTGATTTCAGGTGTTACAGGGACGATTCGTTCTTTTTTCCTTTTTCCCAATACCTTAATTTGTGATTTATAAAGATTTAAATCCGTTTCCTTCAGTTGAATAAGTTCGGATAAACGAATGCCTGTTGCATAGAACAATCCTATAATAAGTTTCTCCTGTTTACTTTCAAAATCATCTCCAAATTCAACCTCTTCCATCAACTTATTGATTGGTTTGTCTTCAATAAAAACCGGTAAACGTTTGCTGATTCGGGGACTTTGAATTTTAGACATTGGACTTACTGTTATCCACGACTCTCTTAAGGCATGTTTATAGAATGATTTTAAAGCAGAAATTTTTCTTGCTACACTGCGCGAATTAACACCTTTTTCGAGCAATTCCGCCATCCAAGATCTGATTTGCAAATGAGAAATTCCAGATAAATCATCGGTCTGGTAATTCAATTTTAAAAATAGGAAAAATTGTTCCAAGTCGTTTTGATAAGCAATTGCAGTATGATTAGAGAATTTCTTTTCAAACCTGATGGTATTCAGAAAATGTTCTATCGATTGCTTCAACTTCATGCTTTAATCTTCAGAAACCAAGATAAATTAAATTTTGTTAATTACAACTGATAAATCTAGCATGTTACTATTCTATCAATTAAAGTACAGATTTTCAAAAAAATGAAATTGTCAGTTTCCTGCAACAAATGTTTGGGCATAAAAAAAGCGCATCAAATTGATGCGCTTTTATGGATTCAATGCTGAATTAACTGCTCGCTTGTTGTTGAAGGAATAGTTTGTAAGCTGCACGGATCTTTTGTTGACGTTTAGTGATACAAGGTTTAATAAATTGCTGACGTGAACGTAGTTCTTTAACAACACCTGTTTTCTCATACTTCTTTTTGAATTTCTTTAGAGCTTTGTCTAAAGATTCGTTTTCTTTTACGTTAATCTGGATCATTTTTGTGCACCTCCTTTCCTTGAGTCTCCTTTGTTTTATTTAAGGGACCGCGAAAGTATGATTAAATTCTAAAAAACCAAAGTTTTAAATGAATCTTTATAAAGAAAGTAACTGATTTGCAAGATATGACCAGGTAAATCGCTTCTTTTCCTCAAGAATTGCCTCTGACATTTGGTTTTCGAGGTCTTTATCGAAATAGTTATTCCACCTGAAAGCTATTTCATCTGAATCAACTTCACATACTATTCCGGCTTTGCCATCCGGAACTAATTCGGCCAAACCACCAACATTGGTAACCAACATGGGTTTATTGTAGTAATATGCTATCTGAGTTACTCCACTTTGTGTGGCTGAAATGTATGTTTGAGCCACTAAACTCGATGCACAAAAATAAGTTCCAACCATTTCATTTGGGATAAAGTCGGTTCTTAATATGATGTCATTTTCTAAACCCAAATCCTTTATTTGCTGTAGGTAAGGTGCAGAATCTTCGTAGAATTCCCCTGCTATTATTAGTTTTAATTTGTGTTTTGCACGATTAACTTTTGCAAAACTTTCTAATAGTAAACTCAGTCCTTTGTACTTTCTGATGAATCCAAAAAACAGGCAATAGTTAAAAGTAGGATCAAGTTCTAGTTTTAATACTGCAATTTCTTTTGATACAGGTTCTCCAAACATATCATACATTGGATGAGGAACATATACCCTTGGTTTATTTGGTTGAAGTTCTTCCACCTGTTGAAAAACTTCCTTCGACATACTTAAAAATCCATCGATAGAATTCAGAAAATAATTTGTGAAGGGTTTATCGAAGAATTTCTTTTCGTGAGGAACTATGTTATCTGTAATAGCAAGAATTCTTGTTTTTGAATTTCGTTTTAGTAAACGAGCAATGGTTCCAAAAGCCGGACCCATAAAACTCATCCAATAGCGAAAAACAACATAGTCGTAATTCTTTTTTGAAAATCTTCTACCTGTAATCAACCAATTCAAGGGATTGATAGAATTAACCGCAGAGTGAATAGTTATATCAAGCGGCTTTGGGTCGTCTGAAAACTGTGTTTTACCTGGAAATAATATTTTAGGGTACTGCAGACTAAAACTAAGGATTTCGCATTCGAATCCTAAGTTTATAAATTCTCTGCATAATCTTTCATCATAAGTAGCTAAACCACCTCTAAGAGGCCATGCAGGACCAACAATCAGCACTCTTTTTTTAGCCATCTAAGCCAATGCGTTTTGTAATGCCATAAATATTTCTTTCGGTTGCATTACGTGAAATCATTTCACCAATAAAACCTGCAAGAAACAATTGAACTCCAATGATAACGGCAACTAGAGAAATGAAAAATAATGGCTGATCAGTGATATTTCTTTGAACTACATCTCCATTATAAACACTCCAAATTTTATCACTTATGATATAAATTGAAACAATAAATCCGAAAATGAACATCAATGTTCCCAATACACCAAAAAAGTGCATGGGTCTTTTACCAAATTTAGAAACGAAGAAAATGGTTAATAAATCAAGAAAACCATTAATAAAACGGGAGATACCACCAAACTTGGTAGAGCCATATTTTCGGGCTCTGTGTTGAACAACCTTCTCCCCGATTTTTTTAAATCCTGCCCATTTTGCAATCACAGGAATATACCTGTGCATTTCATTATAAACTTCAATTGATTTAACAACCTCAGATCTATAAGCCTTTAAGCCACAATTGAAATCATTCAGTTGTATTCCTGAAATTGCTCTGGTGGCGGCATTAAAAAATTTAGTTGGAATAGTTTTGGTAAGTGGATCGTAGCGTTTTTTCTTCCAACCGCTTACCAAATCATATCCATCCTCTATAATCAATTTATACAAATCAGGAATTTCATCAGGACTATCCTGCATATCGGCATCCATAGTAATTACTACATTACCTGATATCGCATGAAAACCTACATTTAAAGCAGCTGATTTTCCGTAATTCCTTCTAAATTTAATTCCTTTTATAGCAGGGTTTCTTTTTGAATTTTGTTCAACAAGCGACCATGATTTATCGGTACTACCATCATCTATCAAAAGAATTTCGTAGGTGAATTTATTTTCATTCATCACCCTTTCAATCCATTCAATTAATTCAGGAAGTGACTCATCTTCATTTAAAAAAGGAATTACAACTGAAATATCTATACTACTTTCTGTGGTCATTTAAATTAAGCTTCTAAATTATTGTAAGCTGCATTGGGATTTTCTCTTTTATTTACTGCAGCTAAAACTAGGGATATAATCAATCCAAAAAACAAGGAACCCAAATATGCAAAAACAGTCATCATAACTGGAGACATGAACTTCTTACTCATTTCAAGAGCTTGTTCAATTTGCTCCTCCGACATGTCTTTTTTCAACATTTCAGTTCTGCTAATTTCAAGCATTTTATTGATGAAATCAGTATCAATGTATGTGTAAAAAACAAAGGTATAAACAGCAGTAATTAATCCTCCAAAAATCATAATCAACATACCTGTTCCGAAACCCTGACCATAGGTCATGAATCCGGCAAGGGTATCGTTTTTCCTTGATTTCATCGCAAAAAACAAAATTGCAGTATTAACCGCCAATGATAAAATAGTAATCATCCAGCTTTTGTCCATTACCTCAAGAATGTAAAGAACCAATGCCATACCAATATTGGCAAGGGCGTATATGATACTAAATTTAATGATTACCTGATTTTTAGTAGTAACGTGTTCAATTTCCATGTTTTGATGATTTTTTAACAATTATACTATTATTGCTCAAAAAAAGCGAGCATTGAATGATAAATGGAAAGTTCGAATGCACTTAACTCCATATTGGGTTCCGGTGTAAAGCCTTCAGCCTCTTGGAAAAACAGAACCAATCCTACAAAAAGTTCTTTAATCGGATTGTCAGCAGCAATTTTACTTTGAACCGTTCTGATAGATATTAGATCAGCTTCAAGGATATTTTCATTTTTGATGAAACTTTCATAAATTCTCATTTCATCCTGGAATTCATCCTCATCAACCAAAAGAAATTCATTTAAGAAATCATCTAAAGTTATTTCAACTTCCTCTTCTTTTGCTTCACTTAAATACAGAAATAAGTTTAAAAGTTCAGTTCCTCTATCTAAAGTTTTAGCTTCAATTTGATCCCATTCTTCCGAATCAAAAAATTCTTCCGGTTTATTTTCAGCAGATAAAAACTTTACCAGCAATAAATCGAAAAGCACTTCTCTGATGTCTTCATAATCAGTATTTTTATCGACTAAGCTATCAATTAAATTAACTCTAAACAAAAATTCCTCTTTGGCATCACCAATAATATCCCAACAAGCTTGAGTTATATCAGATAAAGACCTTGAAGTTGCATAATTTTGAACCAAAGCCTTTAGGGCCGCATATATCGGAGCTTCTTCCCTTGTTAATGATACTAACATATTAATTATAATGGATTTGATCTTTTACATAAACCGCCAATACTTTACCGGTTAATGTTTGGTTAAACAATGGTGAATTTGTTGATTTCGAGCGGCTCTTATTATAAACCCAGTTTTTACTCGGATTAAAAACTGTTAAATCTACTTTAGCTCCGATTTGAATAAAACCTGTCTGAATACTTAATATTGATGCCGGTTTAAAAGTAAAAGCTGGAATGAGATGTTCCCATTCAACATTTTTAGGTTTTGATTTAACAATCATTGCCAAAACTGTTTCCAGGGTATTCATACCGGGTAAAGCATATTCGAATTCAACCGCTTTATTTTCTAAATTTTGTGGATGGTGATTGCTACAAATAGCATCAATTGTACCATCAACTATGCCTTCCCATAAGGCTTTCTGGTCTGATTTTCCTCTTAAAGGAGGGTATACTTTAAAATTGCTGTTGTAATCTGATAATACTTCATCGGTAAAACAAAGATTTGCAATAGCTACATCACAAGTAACCTGTATTCCCAATTTTTTAGCTTTTCGGATTAATTCAACTGAAGCTTTTGTAGAAATATGTGAAAAATGAATTTTAGAACCTGCGTATTTAGTTAGTTCCAAATCCCTCATGATTCTTATTTCTTCGGCAATTGAAGGAATTCCTTTCATACCCAAATAGGTACTTGTTTCACCTTCATGCATTTTACCTCCGGCACTAATGGTAGATTCATCAGGAGAACTTAAGATTAAACCACCAAAAATTTTGCTGTACAACAAAGCCCTAAGTTGCAATCCCGCATGGTGAACCGGTCTGTTTGCATCTGTAAAAGCCAGAGCTCCGGCATGAAACATATCATAAAGTTCTGCTAGTTCCTTACCTTCTCTATTTTGGGAGATACATCCGTAAGGATAAACATTTACAGGAAGATTTTTATTTTGAGCGGAAATGTATTCAACACCTGTTTTTTTATCACAAGCAGGGTCGGTTGAAGGCAAAAGTGCCACATGAGCAAATCCACCGGCAATTGCGGCTTTTGAACCTGTGATGAGCGTTTCACGTTCTTCATGACCGGGGTCACAAAAATCGGCACGCATATCAACCCACGCATTTGAAATCAAAGCTTTTTCAGCATCAAAAATTTGGTAAGATTTTGAAACAGAAACAAAAGCTTTTTTCGAAGATGATTGAATATCTTCAATGAAACCATCTTTTATTAAAATATCACAAATTTTACCATTAAAATCTGATTTGCTATCGCAAACCTGTGCATTGAGTATTAAAAGCTTCATATAACAAGTGGTGCTTCCGCACAAATCTATTGAAAAGCTTTGAAAATAAGTCTAAAAAAATGAAAGCAGTGCTCAATTCCTCTGATAAAATCCAATTTATTGAATTTTCCTGCGCCTCAACAGCAGCATTTCAATCAAAAAGAAAACAAAAGCTGCAATTAAAAAATATCGCCATAAAGGAACTCCATTTTCATTGGCGGAAATCCCCAAACTCAGCTGAGCGTCATCAGCTTCCGCAATTTTAAAACCCTTTTCTATCAGTTTTTCCTCAGTTAAGTAGTTTAATTTTGATTCATTTCTAAGGAAATTCAAAGCCAATTTTGCAATTACTTCTTTCTTTTCATCCTTTAAATCAAAAAAACCTGCTTCATTTAAATCAGTTGGTAAAAGCGCAAAAGTATTGCCATCTCTATTATCGGTTTCGCAAATCCATTCTTCCGTAGCTTTAAAAATTTTAAAAAGCTGATTAGAATTTTTACCTGTAATTGGAATGAGATTATTCGGGCCCAAGCTGTAAGACAAAGCCAATTTTGACTTAATCTGAAAAGGCATTTGTAAGAAAACCGGAACAAAAAGTGCATGCTGAGAAAAATTTCCACTGCTTGAACTCAAATCATTTGCTGCCCAATAAAACTGACCTTTTCCAAGAGATTTTTTAATTAAAAAATGAATTGAATTATTGGTTTGAAGAATACTTTTAATTCCTGAATTTGAATTCACTGATAATTCAAAACTCTTATTGATTTCGGGAAATGAATTCTGCTCGTTTAAACTATTAAAAACACCTCTAAAAATGGGGTCATTCAATTCAACTTTGTTTACTAAAAAATTCCCTGTTTTTAAGTTGCCATAGTTTACGCCATGTTTCGCTGATAACTCATTGTAGCCGGTTTGCTCTAAATTAGGCAGAACAACAACAATACCGCCATCTTTAGCAAATCGTTCCAGTTCATTAAATAAACCCGAAGAAATTGTTTTTAATCTATCAATGATGATTAATTGATAGTTATTAAAATCAGAATATTTTAAATTTCTAACTTGACTTTTTTGAAGTTTAAAAGTGGCATCTAATTGGTATAATTGAGAAAAAGCCTGATTAGGATTATCCTCATAAATTTGAAGAATATTGGCTTCATCACTTACTTTAAAAGTAAAGAAATATTCATCATCAAAAGAAACAGGATAATCTGTAATTTTTATTGAAGCCCGGTGCCAGTTTCCATCATTAATCTGTAGAGGAAAATCAATGATTTCATTTGATGAACTTTTACATGAAAAGGTTTGAATTGCTTTTTGATTTCCATCTAAAATTAATGATACAGATTGATTTTCTATATCGATTTTAGAGCCATTATTGATTTTAACTTTTATGGTAAAAAGCTGATTCTTTTTTACAATCGGGTCGGTAAACCAAACAGAATCAACCCAAACATTTGCTGAATTTTCAGGTAATAGCTGCAGGTACCTAATGGATAAATTTGAATCTAATTGAAACTCATTTAGTCTGGCTTGAGATTCTTGTGCATCACCAATCCAATAAGCAATTGATCCATTTTCTGATTGTGATTTCTGGCGTGCAAGAATTTGGTTGAAGGATTTTGATTGGGTAGAAATTTTAACTTCATCAAGCAAATTCAAAACATCTTTTTTATTGTAATTTACTCTATGTTTTGATTCAAAATTATTAGTTAGAATTTGATAAGAACGAGAATCTCCATAAGCATTTATAACAGTTCTGGCTTTATTTTTAGCTTGTTCAAAAAGTTCAGCATCTTTGCCCTTGGCATTCATTGAAAAGCTATTATCAATATAGATAAAAACAGGAGCATTTGATTTTGCAGCAGAACTTCCCTTTGGTAAATAAGGATTGGCAAAAGCAAAAATTAAGGCAGATAAAGCTAATAACCTAAGTAATAAAATGAAGTAATGTTTAAGCTGACGTTGCTTTTTATTTTGTTGTAAAATTTGCTTTAAAAATCTGATGTCAGAAAAAACTAACCTTTTAGGACGTCTGAAATTAAACAAATGAATAAGAATAGGAATTGCAAGAAATCCTAAAGCATATAAAAAAGATGGGTTAATGAACTGCACTTCGCAAAATAGGTGCTTTCAGTTAATTTTTACAAGTGAAATAGCTGAATATTGAATTCTAAATACAACAAATTACAGCATTTAAACTCCTAAATAAGCATTTTTTTTTCTTATTCCAATAAATCAAAATATATTCACAGCAAATTAAAATATAGAATTTTTAATAAAACGCAACATGAAAGGTGTAATTTTTACTGAATTTTTAGACATGGTTGAGAAGAAATATTCAATTGATACTGTTGATAAAATTATAGAATCATCGAATTTAGCCAGTGGTGGAAGTTATACATCTGTTGGCACTTATCCGCATACTGAAATGGCTGAATTGGTAGTAAATTTAGGTAGAGAAACCGGAATTCCTGTAAAAGATTTATTGATAGCTTTTGGAAATTATTTATTTAGCAGATTGACAAATTTATATCCAGGTTTTGTGGTTTTTGAAAATGGTTTGTTATTTTTTCTTGAAAGTATTGAGAATCATATTCATATTCAAGTTAGAAAACTATATCCTGATGCTGAACTTCCACAATTTAATACCAAACGAATTCATGAAAAGAAATTAGAAATGATTTATGTAAGTGAAAGGCATTTAGGTGATCTTGCAGAAGGACTTTTAATGGGAGCCATAGAATTCTTCAAGCAGGAAGCCTCATTAAAACGAGAAAGACAATTGGATGAAACAATTAGATTCACAATTGAGTTAATATAAATACTTGAGCAACGAAGAAGAAATATGGAAAAAACGACTTGAACGGGAAAGGAATGCCCGTAAACAAGCCGAAAAGTTGCTTGAAGAAAAAAGTATTGAGTTATATGTTAGAAATACCCATTTAAAAGATATAACTGAAAATCAAGAAATTTTAATTAACCACAGAACTTCAGCATTGCTTCAAGCTTTACATGAAGCTAAAGAAGCAAATCTTACAAAAAGAGAATTTTTCGCAAATGTGAGTCATGAGTTAAGAACACCCTTAAATGGAATTCTTGGCATGTCGCATATGCTTTTGGACACCAATTTAAATAATATTCAAAAGGACTATACCCAAACCATTTTAATTAGTAGTGAGATTTTACTAAATCTTATCAATGATATTTTAGATTTTTCTAAAATCGAAGCAGGGAAATTAGAATTAGAAGAAACTGAATTCGATTTATCTCAAACTCTGTATGAAGTTTTAGATATTCTTAGTTCAAAAGCTAATGAGAAAAAAATAGAACTACTTCTTAAATATGAACCCAGTTTGCCCAATTCTTTAAAAGGTGACCCAAATAGATTAAAACAAATCCTTTTAAATCTTGGAAGTAATGCCATTAAGTTTACTGAAAAAGGAAAAGTAATTATTGAAGTAAAATTGGTTAAATCAGAAAAAAACCAAAGTATTTTAAAGTTTGAAATAAGTGATACTGGAATTGGAATTCCTTTTGATAAAATTAAACTTCTTTTTAATCCATTTACCCAAGCCGATGCCAGCACCAACAGAAAATTTGGTGGTACAGGGTTAGGTTTATCTATTTCTAAAAATCTGGCAGAAATGATGAATGGAGAAATCGGGGTTGACAGCACTCCCGGCGAAGGTTCAACATTTTGGTTTACTGCAAAATTTAAAACTAAAAATAAAAAACAGTCAACAATAGATGGGCCACCTGTCTTGTTCGTTGATTACGAAGCTATCTGTATTGATTCAAATGAAGAAGTCAATGATGAATTGATCAAACATTTGAATGCATGGAACATAAAAGCAAAAAAAATTGAATCGGTTTCTGCATTACAAAAAATGAAAATAAAACCTAAAACAATTTTAATTTTAGGTAATGAAAATGAAGAGAATTTTTTAAATGAATTAGTTGAAACAGATTTAAAAAATAAATTTGTTTTAAAAATCTTTTTATCAAAAATCAGGACTACAAAAATCATTGATCTGGCAAAAATGAATCATTTTGATTCTATCATTTTCAAACCTTTGAAGTTCAGACAAATTCAACTTGAGTTAAGTGCTTCCTTAAATACGATTATCGAAAAATCAGATGCTGAGAAGAAACGAAAAGTATCAGACAATAAAAGTCAAACTGAAATACAAATTTTAATTGTAGAAGATAACCTTATCAATCAGAAAGTTTCCCTGGCCCTCTTAAATAAATTTGGATACAAAGCACAAACTGCTGATAACGGCCTTATGGCATTGGAGAAAATTAAACAACAAAAATTTGATTTAATCTTCATGGATTTTCAAATGCCTGAATTAGATGGATATGAAACTACAGGCAGAATCAGAAACGGTCAATCTGGTATTTGTTCTCCAAAAATTCCTATTATTGCCATGACAGCAAATGCCATGAAAGGTGATCAGGAAAAATGTCTGATTGCCGGCATGAATGATTTTCTGTCGAAACCCATTATACCTGCTGAATTAGAAAGTATTTTGCAGAAATGGGTAGATATCATTCAACAAAAAAAATAAAATGAATATAGATTTAAGCGGGAAAAACGCATTGGTTTGCGGAAGTACCAAAGGAATTGGTTTTGCCATTGCCAAACAATTTGCTCTATTGGGAGCCAATGTAACTTTAATGGCCAGAAACGGAGGATTATTAGAAAGAGTTGTAAGAGATTTAGATACTGAAAAAGGTCAAAAACACAATTTTTTAGTGGCCGATTTCTCCAAACCTTCAGAAGTAAAAGAGGCCATACAATCGAAAACAAATGCACATTATTTATACCAAATTTTGGTAAATAACAGCGGTGGACCAAGTCCGGGACCACTTGTAAATGCGCGTGAAGAAGAATTCTTAAATGCATTCAATGCACATTTATTAAGCAGTCATTATTTGGTACAAAATGTAGTTGATGGAATGAAACAAAGCGGCTATGGAAGAATCATCAATATCATTTCAACATCTGTTAAAATGCCTTTGAAAGGATTGGGAGTTTCGAATACCATAAGAGGTGCAGTAGGCAACTGGAGCAAAACATTGGCCAATGAATTAGGTCCGATGGGCATTACCGTAAACAATATTTTACCAGGTGCTACATCAACCGACAGACTAAGCCAGATTATTGAAGGCAAAGCCATGAAAATGAATGAAAGTATCGATGAAGTAAGCAAAGAAATGTTGGCTGAAATTCCATTGAATCGTTTTGCCAAACCTGAAGAAATTGCTTATGCAGCAGCCTTCTTGGCCTCAGAATTCGCAGCCTATATCAACGGAATTAATGTTCCAGTTGATGGTGGAAGAACAGGGAATTTGTAATTAGTAGTGATCCATTAAAACCTATTAAACCCATCAATATGTTACACGTATCTACAATCATTAACTCAGATATAGAAACTGTTTGGAATTGTTTTACTCAACCCGAACACATTACTAAATGGAACTTTGCCAGCGATGATTGGCATTGTCCGGCTGCTATTAACGAAGTTAGAGTTGGAGGCAGAATGAGCTGGACCATGGCTGCTAAAGATGGCAGTTTTTCTTTTGATTTAGAAGCCGTTTACAAAAATGTAGATGAGTATGAATTATTAGAAACAGAAATGCCTGATGGTAGAAATGTCATTACCAAATTTGAAGAGGCTGAAGGTGGTGTAATGGTTTCAGAAGATTTCGATCCTGAATCTGAAAATCCGCATGAAATGCAGGTTGGAGGTTGGCAAGCCATCCTTGATAATTTCAAAAAGTATTGCGAAAGTCTTTAAACGTTTATTCAACAATCCATTTTGTTGAATAAACTTTATCTTCAGGGGCATTTATCTGAATAAGGTAAATGCCTTTTTTAATTTGGGTTGATGAATGAAATTTTCCTGAATCATCTAGTTTGTCTTCGAATACTGCACTTCCTAAAATATCAACTACTTTTACGGTAGCTCCATTATAGGAAGAATTGTATTCAATCGTTAAATTTCCTTTTGATGGATTTGGATAAATTTTCACATCTATTTCAGGAATTTCTAAGCCCACAAAAATCTCATCAGAATATTCAAACTTCCCATCTTTATCAACTTGTTTAAGTCGGTAATATAATTCAGCTTCTCTTGCATCAAGGTCTTTGAATTCATAAAACCTGTTGATGTTTGAATTCCCAAATCCACCTACTTTGCCTATGTCTTTCCATTCATCAGATTTGCGTTGAATAAGGAAATAATCGTTATTGATTTCTGAAGCAGTTGCCCAGTTTAACATCACTTCGTTTTCTGTTACTCTATTAGCTTTGAAGTAAAGCCATTTTACAGGTAAGGTTGTTGTATTTCCAACTAAAGGAGCGGAGGTTTTGAAAGCACAGAAATTGGTATCACCATTCATTTCAAAAACAGAAACATATAATACTGTATTATTAGGTAAGCCTGTTATCACAACAAAATTGCCCGTATCTTTATATACAACAAAATTGTTTGTTCCCATTAAAGTACCTTGTCCAAAAACCGAACGAGCAGTATATTGAGTATAGGTTACCGGAGTTGAATTCACTGCTGAACTTAATCTGGCAATTACCAGTCTTCTTTCACCATCACCTTTGGTAAAATTAACCCTGATACTATTGCCAGTAATGTTTGTAAATGTTAAACCTGATGCCGATGCTGTTGGTGGAATGGCTCTAACAGTAACATTTCTCTGAACCGA
>JBIPMI010000275.1:0-4107 GCA_044369215.1 Bacteroidia bacterium
CCGACAATTCTATTGAACCAGGTTGCATCAAATTTCCATTTATAAAACTCAAGCCATTTAGTTTTTTCCAATGCATCCAATTTAGAATAATCTCTTCCATCAAGCAAAGAATATGGTGGGGTAAATTGTAATGACAAAGAGATATTAGAACCTTGTCTTGGATAAATTGGCTGGTCTGTAGAATTTCTTCCCAACACCACTTTAAAACTGAAATTATTTGAACCACCTACCGGAATAGATGCAAAAAATGAATTACCGGCAGCATCTGTTTCATTGTTATAGTATTGATAAGACAATGCATATTGAATGGTAAAAAAGTCATCAGGCCAACGTAATCTTTTTCCAATACCTGCACTTGCACCTGTAGTGTATAATCCCGAGCGAAATTGTCCGGTTCTTCCATTAGTTTGGATAGAATGATAAACAGATAATGTTAACGCATTTGGTTTTTTACCTCCTAACCATGGTTCTGTAAATGATGCAGAATAGGATTGAAAGAAACTACCATTGGTTTGCGCTCTCAACGACATTCTTTGTCCGTCGCCACTAGGAATAGGATTCCAGTACTTCGCTTTGCCAACTTTTCTAGCTGAAAAATTATTCAATGATAAACCTAAGGTTCCAACTACAAATCCAGCTCCCCAACCACCCGATAGCTCTATTTGGTCATTGGCTCTTTCTTCCACCTTAAACTCAATATCTACTGTACCTGTAACAGGATTTGGGACAGGATTCACATTCAGAGCCTCGGGATTAAAATACCCAATCTGAGACAATTCACGCAATGAACGCGTAATATCAGATTTACTGAACAACTGTCCTGGCTTAGTTCTTAATTCACGTAAAACAACATGGTCACTGGTTTTGGAATTTCCTTTAACAGTTACTTTATTAATTCTGGCCTGTTGCCCTTCCGAAATTCTAATCTCCAAATCAATTGAATCATTTTCAACTAAAACTTCAATAGGTTCAGCCCTGAAAAACAAATATCCATCATCCATGTAAATTGTGGTGATGTCATTTCCATCCTGACTGCCATTCATTCTTTGGTCTAAAATTGATTGATCGTAAATATCACCTCTTTTTATTCTAAGTACTTTGTTTAAATCAGTAGTAGAATATTTGGTATTACCAATAAAATCAATCTTTCTAAAAAAGTACTTTTCGCCTTCAAAAAGGTTGATTTTAATGGCAAAATTCTTGTTTTCATCACGCCATATTGAATCTGATACAATTTGGGCATCTCTGTATCCAAGCGATAAATATTTATCTAAAATTTTCTGTTTATCATCTTGATAGGTATCCTCCATGTATTTTGATTTCACAAACCATCTTTTCACTTTGGTATCCTTCATCAACTTCCTTAACTTTTTTTCAGCTAATGCTTTATTTCCTGTAAATTCAATTATTCCAATTTTTACCTTTTCTCCCCTATTTACCGTAATTTTTAGTTTAGCTGTATTTTTCTTAACATCATCCGGTATTTGTTGAAAGTCGATTCTAGCATCTACATAGCCTTTCTCTGTAAAGAATTTAACAATTTCTCTATGAGTGGCATTTAACATGTTTTCGGTAATAATCTGACCAGAGCGGATAGACATTGCTTCTCTTAAATCTTCAGCTTTGGCTTTCTTTAAGCCCTTAATAGTGAAATTCGAAAGTCTTGGCTTTTCTTTTACAACAAACTGCAACCAGATATTATCTTCATCAACTTTGGTCACTCTTAGACTTACATCATCAAACAACTTTTGCTTCCAAAGTTTGGTGATAGCTGCAGAAATGTCCTCTGAAGGAATTCTAATTTTTTGATTTACCTGTAATCCTGAAATAATAATAAGAGCTGATTTATCATAATAATCCGTTCCGACTAAATCGATACCAGCCAAAACATACTGTTTAGGATTGTTGTAATTGTAATTAAAATAGGTTTTAGTGCTGTCTTGAGCAGATGAGGCTAAGGCGCAAAAACTTAAAATGCTAAAAAAAATAATTCTTATTCTACTCATGCTTTCTCTGCAATTTGTTCACTGATTTTTCCGAATCTGCGCTCTCTGTTTTGGTAATCATAGATGGCAGCATATAAATCCTCAGGGGTAAAATCAGGCCACAATTTGGGGCTAAAATACAATTCACTATAAGCAATTTCCCATAATAGAAAATTACTAATTCTTTGTTCTCCACTAGTTCTGATGAGCAATTCCGGATGAGGGTATGCTGCTGTAGACAAGTGCTCATTTATTGTTGAATCGCCAATAGAATCAGAGTTAAGAACTCCCGATTTTACTTTTTCGGAAATTGTTTTAACAGCATTTATCATATCCCATTTTGCACTATAACTCAAGGCCAATATTAGAGTTAAGCCTGTATTGTTTTTAGTTGCATTTATGGTTTCATCAAGTTGACGATTACATTTTGCGGGTAAATCTTCTCTGTTTCCAATGGTTTGAAGTCGAATATTATTCTTCATTAAAGTTGGAGTTTCCTTGCCAATTGTATCAACAAGAAGTTCCATCAATGCTTTTACTTCAAACTGAGGTCTGCTCCAATTTTCTGTTGAAAAGGCATAAAGCGTAAAGTATTTAATCCCCAATTCCGCTCCGGCTTCAGTAATTTTCCTTACAGTATTTACACCATTTTGGTGTCCAAATATTCTAAACTTTCCCTTCCCTTTAGCCCAACGTCCATTGCCATCCATTATAATGGCAACATGTGCTGGTAGCTTTTTGGGGTCTATTTGTTCTTTCAAACTCTTCACGTCCTTTAAAATATAATGAATCTGGCGAATTTAATAAAATCTTCCACACTTTACCTTACTATTCAGCCTAAATGCCAAGGAAATTGTGCTCGACATATACCAATCTTTGTAATCAGGATTGCCACGTCTGTAACCAAGTTTGTTTTGAGGTGTTCCAAATGTTTCAATTGTTCTGTCTGTTAATGTAGCACTAATCAAACCACCATCATTAAATCTTTCATTAATATCCGGATAAACTGTACTAACATCATCTAAATAATCTGTATAGGTTCTTCTAAAACCAAATTGCCATTCTAAAGCCAGATTTTTATTCACCATCCATTTAATTCCCATTCCAAAAGGGATTGCAACTGAAATGGTACTATAAGCTACATTTTCGGTTTTATAATCAATCAAATCGTAGGTTTGACCATTTAACCTGGCTTGTGGATTAAACATAAATCCTGCCAATCCACCATAAAAATAAGTGGTGAATTTTTTATCGAGTACATAAGGTCCGTACTTAAAAAAATTAAACTCCAATACTGATGATACCTCATTAATCTGACTTGAAAAGCTCAAATTTCTTCCGGCATTGTAATCGAAATTTTTATCTGTACCAGAAACATTGTAAACATTCAATTCATTCTTCCATGCTAAACTTGAGTTAAAATTAATTCTGGCAAAAATTCCTGCCGTTGTATGAGTTTCCTTTAAAACTACCTTAGGGGCCAAATCACCCCAATAATTGCAAACTCCGCCTTGAATCCCAAACTCATATCTTTCAGCTTGGGCAAACAAATTTTCACCCGAAACTAAAACACACAAAAAAACAAGCAGCCCCAAAGGGCTGTATATTGACTTGTTTTTTTGTGTACTAAATAACATTTTTAATGATTTCCTCTATTAAAACTGAGGACAACCCTGTCCTTTTGAACGAATAACATATGAAAAAGTTACTCCAAACAAAAAGTAGGCATCATTTTTAAATTTCCCTTTGAAACTTCTTGGATCTCCATCAGAATTTTGATAAACAGGAGTTCCGGTAGGACTTAAAGGAAGAGTTTCCCAAGATCTATCAGATAAATATCCTGCAACATCACCATAAGCAGCTCTAACAATTTCAGGACTTGCATAATAACCACCCACATCATCCAAATAATTTGTTCTGGTAAAACGAATACCACCTTCTACACCTAAAAAGAAATCGTCTCCGATTTTTTGTCTGAAACCTAATCCCAAAGGAATACAAACTGATGTTAAATCATACTTTTTTAACTCATTGTAGGATGTTGTTCCTTGTCCTTCTGTACCTAATGGCTGTAATTCGTAAGTTTTACCTCCAAAAGAAGTTTTTGGATTGAAGTTAAAAA
>JBIPMI010000038.1:0-13284 GCA_044369215.1 Bacteroidia bacterium
TTTCCATGGGCTGAAGCCACATGGCTATTGAGGAATCAGCACGATTTTCAAAATCCTGAAGGGATGACATGATTATAGAAAATGAGAAGAGATAAAAAGCCTCCCCCTCGTTAGAAACCGCGGACCTTTGGTCCGCGGTTTCTAACGAGGGGGAATTCATATACAAGGATATTCTATAAACATGTGACCACCTATCGGGGTCATTAATTTCCTTTAAAAACAACAATTTAATAGTAAGCTGCTTTTTGAAAATCTTGTTATAATATATAGGATTAATAAATATTCACTATTGATAAAGATGCGGATATTCGTATTCTATTTAAATAAGTCTAAAGGTTCATCAAAGTTTTTTGATAATTGAATTTTCCCTTTTGCATAACCAAATTCTTTTTGTTTAATGGAGGATTTTTTTTTGCTTTTCATTTTTAGAAAAGCAACAAAATCAGCCATTTCTTTTTTTAGAGAAAGTGGTAAAGAGTCAATATCTATTTTTTGTGAAGTCTTAGAGATATTTTAAATTTAATTAATTATCATTAGCAAATGAATATAGAATAAGATTATTTTTTATTGTAGTAATGATATTTAATTAACTCTAATTATATTATTGTCTAAATTTTCAAATGTTGCAATTAAGGAATATTAACCACTGCAAAAGTTAAATATCCTTTGGCAACCAAGGTTTCGGATCCTTCATTGACACAAATAATTTCGGCTTCGGCAAAATGAAGTGTATTTCCAGCCTTAATAACCCATCCTTTTGCTAGCACTTTTTGTCCAATACCGGGGTTTAGGTATGCTATTTTTAAATCGGATGTAACTACTGTTTGATTGGAATTAACTAGGGTAAAAGAAGCAAAACCTGCCACCAAATCAGCTAAAGTTGCAGTAACTCCACCATGAAGAAATTTACTTTGTTGTAAATGATGTTCTTCCAGAATTAATTCCCCTGAAATTTTACCAGCTTCAATTTGAGTTGCCTTAAAACCAATGTATTGCATGAAATTATTTGCCAGCATTTTGTGCTGAATACGTTCTTTAAAATTCAGGTCTTTTGGTATAAACATTGGGCAAATATAGGTTTTACTTGTTCTTTGGAAAAAGCCTTAAACAGAAATAAGTCTATTTTAGTGTTCACAATCAGCATGTATGGTGAAAGTGGGTTTTTAAAATACAAATTCAATAATTACTTTGCGATATCAATTAAATTATGGCCGCAATCAGCATTCAATATCAAATCAAAACTTTTACCGACAATTTGTATCAGGAGGTAGATGCATCGAAATATGCCCAGCATTTGGTATTTGCAGATAACCATATTGCCATTGTTATATCAGATACTAGCAAAAAACAGGTAATGCAACTGGCCTTATTGTTTCCGGTTGGAAAAGGCGTTTTTGAATTGTCTTATGATGAATTAAAAGCAAGTGAGCTTTTAATGAATGAAATTGCTAAAAAATATGCTTCGAAAAAGGTATTTGTAAGTAATGAAGCTTGTACTTTGGTCCCGGAATCTTTATTAAACATCATTGAAACAGAAGCTTATTATTGTTTAACTCAAAAAATGTTTGACAATTCGCAGGTATTGGATTGTAAAATGAATGTGTTAAAAACAGCAGCCTTGTTTAATGTTAAAAACGAATTGGTTAAACTAATCCGTTTTAATATGCCAATGGTTGATATGATTCATAGTTCATTGTTGTTCATTAAACTTATTCATCAACAACATTTTCCAAATCCGGCTTCAAAAATTCATGTGCATGTACATGGCCATTTTATAGAAATTGCTGTATTAGATGAACAACTTAAGTTCTATAATACATTTGCATTTGGGAACGAAAACGATATCACCTATTTTATTTTAGCTGTTGCAAAACAAATGGAGTTGAATCAGGATGCAGAGGTGTTACTATATGGTGAAGCTTTGTTAATGAACGAATTAGAGAGCTTATTGAAATCATACGTTAAGTCGGTTTCATTCGGAATTAAATCAAAATCATTTACCTATCCGGTTTCATTTCATCAATTCGAAGAACATCAGTATTTAATAGAAAGTAGTACATTACTGTGCGAATTATAGGCGGTATCAAAAGTGGCATTATAATTCATGCCCCACAAAATTTACCTGTTAGACCTACTACAGATAGGTCGAAAGAAAGTTTGTTTAATATCCTTGAAAATAAATACAATTGGGAAGGACTAAAAACGCTTGATTTATTTACAGGAACCGGTAATATAAGTTACGAACTTGCAAGTAGGGGAGTTGCCGAAATTACTAGTGTCGACAAAGATTTCGGTTGTGTAAAGTTTGTGAAAGAAACAGCACAGAAATTAGCATTTAGTAAAATTCAAGTGCGTAAACAAGATGTCTTTATTTTTCTTAAAAACGATACAAATTCTTACGATTTAATTTTTGCTGATCCACCTTATGCCTTAGATAAAATTGTTGATTTATCGGTAATGGTATTTGAAAAACAACTTTTAGCAAAAAACGGAATGTTAATTATTGAACATGGTTCTCATTTGGATTTAAGCTCACAAAAGGGTTTTTTTGAGGAAAGAAAATATGGTCAATCCACCTTTTCATTTTTCAAGAATCCGGAATAAACCTTAATAATTATTTTTATGAAACGAATTGCATTATTTCCCGGAACCTTTGACCCCATTACAGTTGGGCATGTTAATATAGTTGAACGTGCATTACATTTATTTGATGAAATTGTCATTGGAATTGGTCATAATAGCAGTAAGAATACACTGTTTCCATTAGAACAAAGATTGGACTGGATACGTGAAATATTCAAAGACGAGCCCAAAGTAAGTGCTGCTATTTATGAAGGATTAACTGTTAATTATTGCGAAAAAATAGAAGCAGGTTATATTCTAAGGGGCTTAAGAACAATGTCGGATTTTGATTATGAAAAGAATATTGCTCAAATGAATAAAATTGTTTTTCATAAAGTAGAAACCATTTTTATCATGTGTGATCCTGCTTTTACTCCTGTAAGTTCATCAATTGTAAGAGATTTAATCAGAAACAATGGTGATGTTTCAGAATTTATTCCAAGTCAGGTAAAATACCAGCTCTAATTCAAAGGGATTTAACCAAATAATTTCAAGAATAACTTATTAAATAAGGCGGCTTATTGGCTGCCTTTTTTTATTTCAGCTGGCCTTATTTAAATAATCAGTTCGTTTTGTTGTGTTTTATACTTTTTATTTTAGATTATTGAAGTACAAATGAAAACCCTCTTAATAGAAATTTGTGCAACATCTGCAGAATCAGCAATAGCAGCAGAACTTGGCGGTGCCAACAGAATTGAATTGTGTGAAAATTTAATGGAAGGAGGTACTACGCCTTCTATAGGTATGATTGAAGTTTGCGCCTCCAAAGTTAAAATTCCAATTCATGTTTTAATCAGACCCAGACCCGGTGATTTTGTCTATTCCGATTTGGATGTTGAAATCATGATACGTGATATTCAAAGAATGAAAGAAATTGATGGTGTAAAAGGTTTTGTTATAGGAGCACTTAAACCCAATGGAGAAATTGATATAGATACTTGTAAAAGATTACTTGAAGTTTGTTTTCCATTACAGGTAACATTTCATAGAGCTTTTGATGTATGTGCTCATCCGGAAAAAGCATTGGAACAGATTATTGAAATGGGTTTTCATGTTTTACTAAGTTCGGGACAAGAAAGTTCTGCTTTAAAAGGCATTGAGCTATTGAAAAACCTTAGCAATCAAGCTGCCAATAGAATTACTATAATGCCCGGTGCCGGAATAAACGAAACCAATATTGCCGAATTGAAACCTTATTTTAACTCATTTCATATGTCGTTACGAAGCCTTAAAGAAAGCCCTATGTTATACAGAAAAAGTAATCTAAAAATGAGCAGTATTTCCAGGGATGATGATTGTGCTTATTTTATTTGTGATAAAAATAAAGTGAAATTAGTTAGAGAAATTTTAAATCATGATTAAACATATCATTTTTAACATCATATTCTTCATTGCATTAAATTCAGGATTCTCAAGAAATATAAATTTAGGCAATAATCAATGGTATTTTAAGCAAGCCAATCAAAAATCAAAATGGTTACCGGCAAATGTTCCTGGTAATATCCACTCTGATTTGCTTTTTAATAAGCTAATTCCGGATCCTTTTTGGGGTAAAAATGAACAATTGGTTCAATGGGTTGAAAATGAGGATTGGGTTTACCAATGTAAGTTTAAAGTGGATTCAAGTTTGTTAAATGAAAATCATATTGATTTGATTTTTGAAGGATTAGATACCCATGCCGATGTTTATGTAAATGATAAAAAAATTCTAACAGCAACAAATATGTTCAGGATTTGGAAGCTAAGCATCAAAAAGCTTATCAAACTTGGAAATAATACTATAAAGGTTGTTTTTAAATCGGATGTTAAAAGGGCAAAGGAATTATATCAATCTTTAAAAGCACAATTGCCAAATGATGAAAGAGTAATGGTTCGTAAAGCCCAATATCAGTTTGGCTGGGATTGGGGGCCTCGTTTAGTTACTTGTGGTATTTATAAAAAGGTTTTAATTGAAGCCTGGTCTGATATTAAAATTGAAAATACTCATTTTGTACAAAAGGAAATAAAGAATAATTCAGCTCAACTTGATTTAAACTTAGAGATAAATGCTAATAAATCCGGTGAATATTATATCAGTATCATCGATAAAGAAAATTCCATTAAGCTAAAGGATACGATGCTTCTTTTGAAAGCCGGAATATCTAATTTAAAAGTTCCTTTTGAAATCAATAAAGTACAGCTATGGTGGTGTAATGGCTTAGGAAAACCTTATTTATATGAATTGGAAACAAGTATCATCAGTTCAAATAAAAAGTTTGATAAAAGGTCAACTAAAATAGGAATTAAAAAGCTTGAACTTGTGCAGAAAGAGGATTCTTTAGGTAGAAGTTTCTATTTTAAATTGAATGATATTCCTGTTTATATGAAGGGTGCGAATTATATCCCTCAAGATAATTTTGTAAGTCGAACTGATAAAAATACATACAAACATCTCTTAGAGCAGGCCCAGAAATCAAATATGAATATGTTACGTGTGTGGGGTGGAGGAATCTATGAATATGATGAATTTTATAGTATTTGTGATGAGCTGGGTTTATTGGTTTGGCAGGATTTTATGTTTGCATGTGCCATGTATCCGGGTGATTCCACATTTTTAAATAATGTAAAACAAGAAAGTATTGATCAGGTTAAACGACTTCGAAATCATGCTTCTTTAGCCATTTGGTGTGGTAATAATGAAATAAGTGAAGGTTGGTTTAATTGGGGGTGGCAGAAACAGTTTAATTATACAGCAGTAGATTCAACAAGAATATGGAATGATTATAGAAAGATTTTTCATGAGATTTTACATCAAACGATTTCTGATTTTGATGAAACGCATATTTACTGGCCAAGTTCTCCTGAATTTGGTTGGGGAAGAAAAGAAAGTTTACTAAAGGGTGATGCACACTATTGGGGAGTTTGGTGGGGAGAAGAACCATTTGAAATCTATACAAAAAAAGTTGGTAGATTCATGAGTGAATATGGGTTTCAAGGATTTCCTTCGATTGAAACTTTTTTAGAGTTTACAGATACAAATAATTTTCATATTGATTCAAGTGTAATTCGTTTACATAATAAACATCCCAAAGGAATTCAAATCATCAAAAAATACATGGAAAGGGATTATAAGGTGCCAACAGATTTTAAAGATTTTGCTTATATAAGTCAATGTTTACAAGCTGATGGTATTAAAATAGCGATTGAAGCACATCGTAGTAAAATGCCCTATAATATGGGAACATTGTATTGGCAATTAAACGATTGCTGGCCTGTGATTTCTTGGTCGGGAATAGATTATAAACATCGTTGGAAAGCAATGCAATTCCAGGTAAAAAGAAGTTTTGAACCATTGATTTTAAGTTTTCAGGAAGAAGGTGATAGTTTAAAATTGTATGTGATTTCTGATTTGCTAAATGCCGAGGAGGGTGAACTTGAAATTCTATTGGAAGACTTTAATGGACAGTTATTCCTGAAACAAAGTTTTAAAATTTCAATACCTAAATTACAATCAACATTATTAAAAACATTTTCCAAAAACGAATTAATTGGACCAAGAAACAGTGCAGAATTACTATTGAATGTAAGTTTAAAAACTACTAATAATAAAATAGTTAGGTCTAACTATAATTTTGTAAAAGTGAAGGATATGAATCTTTCAAACAGAGATTTTGAAATGAAACTCATCCCAATAAATGGCGGATTCGAATTAGAACTTACAGCAAAGAATTTTCAGAAAAATGTTTGGATAGATTGTGAAGGTGAATTATCCGACAACTTTTTTGATATGCGAGCTAATGAATCTAAGACCATTCAAATCAAAACTCAAGAATCGATTGGAGCATTTTCAATTGACTTAAAATCAGCCAATATGTTGAAATAAAAATGTAAAAAATGTGGAATTAAAGAAAATGTGCTTTTTTTGTCCCAAATAATGTATAAATTTGGGACGAAAAATTAATGAGAAATGAGGATTGTCGTAGAAAATAGAATATTGAATAAAATTGAGTCTGGTAGAAAAGGGCGTATTTATTTCATAGAAGATTTTGAAAACTATGGAAATCCTGAATCTGTTAAAAAATCCCTCTTTAGGTTATGCCAAAAAGGAGTTTTAAAAAGAGTGGGTCATGGTATTTATTGTTACCCTAAAGTTGATAAATTATTTGGAATTGTTCCTCCCAATACAGATGAAATTGCATTTGCAATTGCAAAAAAAGATAAATTGAAATTGGCCATTCCTGGAGTAGTTGCTTTAAATCGTTTAGGCTTGTCAACCCAAGTACCCATGCGGGTTGTGTACCTTACAGATGGTTCGTCACGTAAAATTAAATTAGGAAAGCAAAGCATCTCTTTTAAAAGAACTAATCCTAAAAATTTGCTGGCTAAAGGTCCAATTAGTGGGATGTTAATTCAAGCCTTAAAAGTCATAGGTAAGGAATCTATTGATAAAGAAATCGAAAATAAAATACACAAAATTTTATTGAAAGAACGGAGAGAAAATATATTGCATGACTTAAAACTTGCTCCGTTTTGGATAAAACAACTATTTATGAATCAACTCAACCAGGAAAGTCTTGGTTGAGTTTATCAATTGAACAAAAGAAAAGTTTAATTGCTCAAGTATCAAAAGTTAACGGTTTACCTTTTGTAGCTAATGAAAAAGATTGGTGGGTTTGTCAATGTTTAAAAGCATTATTTTCTTCATCTATTAAAGATTTTTTAGTTTTTAAAGGTGGCACATCACTCAGTAAATCATGGTCTGTAATTGAAAGATTTTCTGAGGATATTGATATTTCAATTGATAGAAGGTTTTTTGATTTTGAAGGTGAACTAAGTAAATCTCAAATAAGAAGTTTAAGAAGGAAGTCGTTTCAATATATTTCAACAAATTTATTAAATGAGCTAAACGAAATCTTTTTTGAAATGGGTTTCTCTCAACTAATTGAACTGAAAAGCATAGATGTTGTAGAGTAGGACAAAGATCCTCATATTTTAGAATTGTATTACAAATCTATTTATGATTCAAATGAATATTTGCACCAGAAAGTTATTATAGAAATAGGCTCAAGGTCATTAATGGAACCTTATGAAAATAGACTCATTAGCTCTGAGATTTCAAAGAAATTAAACCTATTTAATTCTCATGAAGATTCTTTTCTTGTTCCAAGTGTGCACCCAATTAGAACTTTTTGGGAAAAGGTATTTTTGTTACATGAAGAATTTTCTCTTCCTATAAATAAAATAAGAGTAGAAAGGTTGTCACGTCATCTTTATGATTTAGATAAATTAGCAAACTCACATTTTTTTGAAATGGCTTTAAATCAAATCGACCTATTTAAACATATAGCTAAACATCGTTCAATGTTTTACCGAATAAGTGGAGTTGATTATACTAAACATCTTCCTTCATTAATTACCATTTTGCCCCCAGAATCACTCAAATCAGAATATGAAAAAGATTATAATTTAATGCAAGAATTTATGATTTATGGTACAAGTTTAAGTTTTGTTAAACTATTAGAAAGTATAGAGAAAATACAAAATCGCATCAACCACATGGTTTTTTAGAATAAAAGTTTAATTTTCGGCTTGTATGACAAATTTAAACTTTTTGAGATTTTGCTCTTTGTTCAGTTTCTTTTTTACTGTCTTAGTATCAAATGCTCAGGTAAATATTATACCTAAACCACTTTCTGTAAAGCTGGCAAAAGGTACTTTTACACTAACACCCAATACTAATATTCAAATTCCTCCGAATAAACCTGAATTAATGGCTTCAGCCGTTTTCTTAAAAGAACAAATTCAGAATAGTTATGGTATTAGAATTGGGATTTTAAAATCGGATAAAAGGTGTTCAAGTTGTATCAGTTTATTTTTGAATGATAAGGTAGATTCTTTAGGTGATGAAGCTTATTTATTATATATTGGAAAATCCGGAATTGAAATAAAAGCATCACATCCTGCCGGAATTCTTTATGGAATCCAGAGTTTGAGGCAAATTTTTCCTGAACCAAAACAGATAGCAGAAATTAATTGTCCTTTTCTTAATATTTATGATAAGCCGACATTTAATTGGAGAGGCTTGAATTTAGATTGCTGCAGACATTTCATGGACAAAAAATTTATACTTCGTTACCTCGATTTATTGTCATTTTATAAACTCAATAAATTTCACTGGCATTTAACAGAAGATCAAGGTTGGAGAATTGAAATCAAAAGATATCCTGAGCTTACTTCGAAAGGAGCCTGGCGTGTGGAGAAAGATGGAAGTTCATACGGTGGCTATTATACTCAAGAGGATATTAAAGAAATTGTTGCTTATGCGAATAAACTTCACATTATGGTGATTCCTGAAATTGAAATGCCCGGACATTCTTTGGCTGCAATTGCTGCTTATCCTGAATTGTCGTGTACCCATGAAAAAGTAGAAGTGGCTAATAATTGGGGTGTTTTTAAGGATATTTATTGTGCCGGTGACGATTATACTTTTCAATTTATAGAAGGTGTTTTAACAGAAGTAATGGACTTATTTCCTGCTCCTTATATCCATATCGGTGGCGATGAAGCTCCGAAATATAGATGGGAAAAGTGTGATAAATGTAAGTTAAGAATGAAAACTGAAGGGCTTAAAGATGCTCATGAGTTGCAAAGTTATTTTATCAAAAGAGTAGAAAAGTTTGTTAATCAAAAAGGTAAAAAAATAATAGGTTGGGATGAAATTCTGGAAGGTGGTTTGGCTCCAAATGCTACTGTTCAATCGTGGAGAGGGGTTCAAGGTGCCATTGATGCAGTAAAAAATGGAAATGATGCTATTGTATCTCCAACATCACATTTGTATTTTGATTATAGTTTAAAATCTATCGACCTAAAAAGAGTATATAGTTTTCAACCAATACCGGAAGGTTTAAGTTCAGAAGAATCTAAGCATATTCTGGGTAGTGAGTGTAATATGTGGACAGAACGTACGCCTCAAGAAATTGTTGATAGCCGTTTGTTCCCGAGAATTTTAGCTATGTCTGACAACCTTTGGACACCCAAAAATCAGCAACAATACTCTGAATTCTGGAATCGCTTACAAACACATTATCCATTATTAGATAAAATGGGTGTGAAATATGGTTATGAAGCTCAACCTGTAAATTTTGAAGTGAGTTACAATCAGTTGGAAAAAGGTTTTGAAATAAAAATGGTTTCAGGTCAAAAGGGCTTAAAAATGCAGTATACCCTAGATGGAACAAATCCGTATAGAAATTCTCCAAGTTATGAAAGGCCATTTATTGTAAGGAATTCTTGTGAAATCAAAGCTCGAGTTTTTAATAGCAGTGATTCAGAACCTGAATTGTTTTCACGAAAGCTGATTTTTCATGAAGGCGTTGGTAAAAAGGTTCAAATGAAATACCAACCAAGTCAGTTTTATTATGGTGATGGTGAAGTTTCAATTATTGATGGACAAAAAGGATCAATTGATTTTCATGATGGTTTGTGGTTAGGATTACAAGAACATGATGTGGAGGCAATTATTGATTTAGGTGAAAGTAAATCCGTAAACGAAGTGTCTGCAAATTTTTTAAGAGCAATGCCTTCATGGATTTTGTATCCTGAATTTGTTGAAGTGCTAATAAGTGAAGATGGAATTAACTTTAAACAAGTTTCAAAAGTACTTAATTCTGAAACTCAAAAATCTGATGAAATTAAGGAGCAGTTGTTTACTATGAAATTAAACAATATTAAAACCCGATATGTAAAAGTAATAGGTAAAAGAGTTGATGTTTGCCCGGAATGGCATGAAGCAGCGGGTAGTAAAGCATGGATTTTTATAGATGAAATTATTATTAAATAAAATGAATAAGTTGATGTTTAAATATATACTAATTGTTTTTTTGTTAATTGGTTTTGGACTTGAATCGTGTAATTCAAACAAACATTTTATTTCGGATAAAGAGTATCGTGAGAAAGTAGAATTACAATTTGAAAAGCAAAAACAATTAGCAATCAATAGAGATGTCCAATTGTTTGATGTATTTAAAAAAGAATTAAGTATTCAAGAAACTGAGGCTTTAAAATTTCTCTATGCATACATGCCACTTTCAGATTTGGCTGATTATGATGGAAATTTTTATTTGAAAAATATTCAATCAAGTTTCAAGGCTAAAAACTTTTTTTCATGGGGTGATGATGTTCCTGAAAATTTATTCAGACATTTTGTTTTGCCTGTAAGAGTAAATAATGAAACAATGGATACTGCCCGACTTTATTTTTTTGAAGAATTAAAAAATAGAGTAAAAGACCTAAGTATGAAGGAGGCTGTATTAGAAGTAAATCACTGGTGTCATGAAAAAGTGGTTTATAAATCTACCGACAGCAGAACTTCAGGCCCTTTAAATACAATAAAAACAGCTTATGGCAGATGCGGAGAAGAGTCGACGTTTACTACTGCAGCACTTAGAGCTGTAGGAATACCTGCCCGCCAATGTTATACTCCAAGATGGGCTCATTCAGATGACAATCATGCCTGGGTTGAAGTTTGGGTTGATGGCAAATGGCATTTTATTGGAGCATGTGAACCGGAACCGGACTTGGATTTAGCCTGGTTTACAGGTCCTGCTAAAAGAGCAATGTTAGTGAATACCACTGTTTATGGTGATTATTCAGGTGATGAAGAAGTGCTTGAAAAAACACAATGGTTTACAAAAATCAATATACTTTCAAATTATACCGAAACTAAAACGGTTTTCGTGAAAGTTATTGATGAATCTGGTAAGCCAATTGAGGGTGCTCAAGTTGATTTTTGTTTGTATAATTATGCTGAGTTTTTCCCTTTGTCAAAAAGGAAATCAGATAAAAACGGAATAGCATCTTTCTTAACAGGAAAAGGTGATTTAATGATTTTTGTGAATTTTGAAAATAAAATAAAGTATGAAAAACTAGATGTTAGGTTAGTTGACACCTTATATATAACTCCTAATCAAAAAACAGAGGAGGAGAAAGTCTTTCAAAACGATTTAATCGCACCCGTTGAAGTTCCAATTGAGAACAAACCAAATGAAGAAATGGTAAAGAAGAATTCTACTTTATTACAATTAGAAGATAGCATTAGAAGGATTTATACCAATACTTTTTTTGATTCCACCCGATCAGTTTCAATTGCTGAAAAACTAAAAATGAATTTTGATTCAGTTCGTTATGTATTAGAAAAAAGCTGTGGAAATCATCAAATAATTTTGAATTTTTTGAATCTGGAAAAAGGTTCTCAAAATTTAAAACTTTCATTTTTATATAGCCTTTCCGAGAAAGATTTAAGAGATGTTTCAGAGGTGGTTTTATTAGACCACTTTCTTTTCTCTAAGAATTTAGATTATACAGAAAATGATTTTGTGAAATATGTAATGAATCCAAGGATAGGTATTGAAATGGCTCGTCCATATAAAGAAGAATTCCAAAAATCATTTAGTAAAAATAGTACAACTTATTTTAGAACAAATCCAGAAAAAATTGTTGAATGGGTAAAAGAACAAATAACAATTGTCGATTCAATTAACTACTATAAAATAAGTATTTCACCACTTGGTGTTCATCAATTAAGATTAGCTGATATTCCATCCAGGAATGCCTATTTTGTTGCTATGAGCAGAAGTTTAGGTATTGCTGCAAGAATTGAAACATCAACTAAAAAACCTCAATATTTAGTAAAAGGAAAATGGATTGAAGTAAATTTCGATAAGTCACTAAGTAATCCTGATAACTCAGGTCAAGGTTCTATGATTACTTTGGTAAATTCATCAAAGCAAAAAGATTTTAAGCCTGTTTATTCCATACATTTTAGTTTAGCTGTTTTTGAGAATGGCAGGTACAAGACCTTAGATTTTGAAGAGAATCCAATTATGAACAATTTCCCGGTTAGTTTACCTTTAAGTGAAGGAAATTATTTGTTAGTAACCGGAGCTCGTAAACCAGATGGTTCAGTTTTGAATTCAATGAAGTTTTTCAATATTATTAAAGGCAAAAACTTAACATTAGATATTAGTCCAAGAGATTTGAGTTCGGTTCCAACTGTTATTGGAAAAATTAATATGGAGGAAAGTCTTACAATTCTTGGAAAATCATCCATGAGTTTAAAAGGTATAGCTAAAGAAAAGGGAATAGTTCTAATTTGGTTAGGGCCGGAAAAAGAACCAACTAAGCATGTACTGGCTGAATTATTACCAGTTAAATCGAAGTTCGAAAATTGGGGTGGTGGATTTGTTTTAATAGCAGAATCAGAAGAAAAAGCTCAATTGTTTAATACTAAAAAACACAACGGAATTCCTTTTCAAAATCTGATGTCTTTTGATGAAGATAGTAAATATTTAAGTAAGTTTTTATCTGCTTGCAAAAAACAACTTCCTTTAGAATTTCCGGTTTTAGTTTATGTTAATTTGAAAGGCGAGATTCAATATTTATCTAATGGATATCAGATAGGAAATGTTGAAATGATTGAAAAAGTTGTTAAGAAAGATGTGGAATGCCAGAAAAGTTGTGTTGTTCCTCAGTAAAACCTAATTTTTAACGGCTTTAAGGTCCAATAAAACTTCCCTAATTGATTGGTAAGTATCTAATTCCTCAGGATTTAAATTTTGCCAATCAAACCAACGGGCGTCTGTAATGTTTTCTTCTTCCTGTGGAATTAGAATTCCATTGTATTCA
>JBIPMI010000276.1:0-4084 GCA_044369215.1 Bacteroidia bacterium
ATTTAAAACACATAAATTCCATTCCGGAATAGATTTTACTGCTCCTCACGGAACTCCGATTTACGCTACAGGTAATGGTAAAATTGAAACCGCTGAAAACGGAAATGGATATGGAAACCATGTTATTATCAATCATGGATTTGGCTACCGTTCATTGTATGCACACATGAGTAAAATGAAAGTAAGACCAGGCCAAAAAATTCAAAGAGGAGAATTACTTGGCTATGTTGGAAGCACCGGAACATCTACAGCACCGCATGTGCATTACGAGATTATCAAAGGTGAAAACAAAATCAATCCCATTAATTACTTCTTCAATGATTTAACAGAAGAAGAATACCAGGCCATCAGAGAGATTGCTAACCGCGAAGGTCAATCATTCGACTAAACCCATTTTTGCTTTTGAATCATAATCAGGACGAAATAGAAAAATTATATTTCACAATTGGTGAAGTTTCTGACTTATTAAAATTAAACCCATCCTTAATTAGGTTTTGGGAAAAAGAATTTAATGAACTTAGTCCCAGAAAAACCTCAAAAGGCACAAGAAAATTTAGCTTAGAAGATATTGAAACTATCAAAATCATTTATCAATTGGTAAAAATTGAAGGACATACTTTACCCGGTGCTAAAGAAAAATTAAAAATCAAAAACAAATTGGCAGACAAATCTGCTATAACCGATAAGCTTTTAAACTTAAAGCAATTTCTTACTGAACTTAAAGAACAACTTGATTAAAATGGAAAATAACCAAGAGAAAAAAACTCCTGAAATTGTAAAAACATCTCAAATTAGAATAGACGTTCATTTAGATGAAACCAATATGCCTGCTCATATTGAGTGGGATGCTGATGATGCCGACTTTGAAGGCAAAGAACCTGCGAAAGCAATGATGTTAAGCTTGTATGATGGCTTACAACAAAATGCCATGAGAATTGATTTATGGACATCAGAAATGAAAGTGGATGAAATGAATTTATTCATGTTTCAAACACTTGCCACACTTTGTGATACCTATGAAAGAGCGACCAATAACAAAGAATTGGCAGATGAAATGAGAGATTTCGTGCACCATTTTGGGCACAAAGCTGAAGTTTTTGGTGATGACCACGTTCATTAATCAATAGTGAAAGCAGAAGATTATATAAAAGAACTAAACCTCCTTCAACATGTTGAAGGAGGTGCTTTTAAAGAAGATTTTAGAAGCACAATTAGTCTAAAAAAAGAACACCTTCCTGCTGGTTTTGCCGGCGATAGAAGTTTAAGCACACATATTTATTTCTTATTGAAAAATGGTCAGTTTTCTGCCCTTCATCGAATTGCTGCCGAAGAACACTGGCATTTTTATGATGGAGATACGCTTACAGTTTATTCAATTGACTCTTATGGAAATCTAAACCACATTAAACTGGGTAGAAATATTAGTAAGGGTGAAGTTTTACATGCAGTCATTCCTGCGGGGATTTGGTTTGGCTCCAGATGCGAAGTGAAAAATGGATTTAGTTTAGTTGGTTGTACTGTTGCTCCCGGATTTGATTTTGAGGATTTTGAATTGGCAAATCAGTCTGAATTATGTCAACTTTATCCCCAACACTCCCACCTTATCAAAGAATTAACATAGCCCAAAAGCTAAGTATTAAAAGCATTTCCGGGTTAATTCAAAATCTAAATTCACATTTGTGAACAAAATATTGGTGTAAGTTTTAATGAGGTTCACGTTCTTGAATAAAGAACGACCTGAATATGGCTAAGAAAATTGCAATAAAAAAAGTTGTTAAAAAGACAGCTTCAAAAAAAACTTCTTCAAAAAAAGTTATTCTAAAAAAAGAAAAGGAACCTAGAAAAATCTTTGTTTTAGATACATCAGTTATCTTATACGACCATAATGCCATCAAGAATTTTCAGGAGCATGATGTTGCCATTCCAATTACCGTTTTGGAAGAACTCGATAATTTCAAAAAAGGAAATGATACTATCAATTTTGAAGCAAGAGAGTTTATTAGGTATTTAGATAAGCTATCAAGTGAACATATAATCAGTGAATGGATTCCGATTAATGGTCCAACCAGAGGTCGTTTTAAAGTTATCATGTTGGAAAAAGCCAGCATGGATGCCCAGGTTATTTTTGGGGAAAGAAAAGCTGATCATCGGATTTTAAATGCAGCCATGGCCATGCGTGACCAAAATCCCGGCCGACCTGTTATTCTTGTAACCAAAGATGTTAATCTTAGACTTAAAGGTAAATCTTTAGGTATAGTTGCAGAAGATTATGAAACCGGAAAGATTAAAAATGTTGATACACTTTATACAGGGAATTCGACCATTGAAAAAGTTAAAGCAAGTGTAATTGATGAAATTTATGTAAAAGGTTTTGTGCATTATGAATTGGTTTTAAAATACAAACCCAATGCCAATCATTATTTCATTTTGAAACATGATAAAAACTCTGTTTTGTGTTTTTATAATTCTCAAAATGAAACTTTAGAAAGAGTAAATAAAATTGCTGCTCATGGCATCAAACCTAGAAATGCCGAACAATCATTTGCCATGCATGCTGTATTAAATCCAAATGTTTCTTTAGTAACTATACAAGGCGTTGCCGGAACAGGAAAGACACTACTTGCCTTAGCTGCAGCTATGGAGCAAAAAGCAAAATACAGACAAATTTATTTGGCCCGACCAATCATTCCCCTTAATAATAGAGACATTGGATTTTTACCGGGTGATGCCAAATCAAAAATCAATCCTTATATGGAACCACTTTGGGATAACTTGAAGTTAATTCAAAACCAATGGAAAGAAACGGATAAGGAATACCAGAAAATTACTGATATGGTTAACCAGGAAAAACTATTGGTTACTCCATTGGCCTATATCAGAGGAAGAAGTTTATCGAATATTATTTTTATAGTTGATGAAGCTCAAAACCTCACGCCGCTTGAAGTGAAAACAATTATAACAAGAGCCGGTGAAGGAACCAAAATTGTATTTACCGGAGATATTTACCAGATTGATACTCCTTATTTGGATTCACAATCCAATGGACTTTCTTACCTCATCGACAGGATTAGAAACAATCCCATGTATGCGCATATTACTTTAGAAAAAGGAGAAAGATCGGAGTTGGCGAATTTGGCAAATGATTTGTTATAATTAATTCAAAAAGTAAAATGGTGATTTGGCTTTGATAGCCATATACCAAGTTATGATGGCTAAAAAAGCATAAACAATCGATACGAAAATTATTAAAGTAGAATTCTTAAAGAAGTAATAAGCCAGAATTGGAATGACTTGCAAGGCATGCATACCAATAAAATGTGCAATTCTTAAGTCGCCGGCATTGATGCTCCAATTTAAAAACGGAATGCCTTTTCCACCATCAATTGCACCGATGGTATGTGTCAGTTTCGAGCCCATGGCAAAGCCTTGAAATGAAAAGATTACAAATATCCAAATGCCACAATGTAAGGCAATTTGGTAGTATTCCGGCAAATTGGAATTGTCTTGCTTAAGGAATAAAATACCAACATAAGCCGTAATTAATGTTACTCCTGAAGCGGCCATGGCCATTAAACTATATAACATTGAATAAACTGGTGTGCTTAAATTAAAATGACTTAACTGACCTTTAACAGCTTGAAAAACAATATAAACTATTTCAAATCCAAGTAATATTATGATGGCCCAATTCATCCAATCGATATTGGTGTCTTTAAGGTAAAACATATACCAAGCCATTGTCCAAGAATAAATAGCAATTGATAAAGCAAATTTTATTGGTTTGATAAATGCATGAATACCCAATACTTTTATTTGAAAAAAGGGCATCAACAAAACTAGCAAAGCCGCAATTAAAAAATTGAAGAGTCCAAACCAATACAATTCTGGGTTTCGCTCTAAAAGTTCATTTATAAATTTTAACATAAACAAATATGTAATTTCAAAACTTGATTTTGTTTGAATCATATCTAAAATGACAAACTATTGGCATAAAATATCGAAATTGTAAGATGAAACTGATTTAATAATTTTCTACAAATCCACCTTTTTTTTGAAATGAATCGGAGGATTAACATCGAAATCT
>JBIPMI010000039.1:0-13275 GCA_044369215.1 Bacteroidia bacterium
GATATTTGATTTTTCTAACATCGTACTGTTTTGTTCTATAATAGATTTCACCACCTTGGTAATATAAATCCTGGATATCTCCATTCTTCATATCTTCTTCTTCAATTTTTTCGCGGTAATTGATGGAATGCTCGCCGGTTTCTTCACCTGAGATTGGATCTGTTAATTGAATTTGGAACTTTTCACCCATTTTATCACGGAAGATTGAGTCTAAAACCTCATCAACAAACTGACGGTATTCGTTATTTGTAATTTCGGTTTCATCCATGTAGAATGCGGTAACTGTGATTTGCTTGTTAGGAGCAATCATTGAGTTTGGAATATCCTGTTCATTCGCACCCACGTGGATGGTTCCTGAAGGTATATAAACCGTTCCGTAGGGTTGAGGGTGAAACCAGGCCTTACGCCCACCTACACCGTTTAGTTCCCCATTATCTGAACTCAACCCACAACTAGCGAGTGAGGTCACAAAAAAGGAAAATACAAACCACCTTAATGTCTTCATCTTATTTCAGTTTATAATTAGTCGATTCTGGCAAATTTATTAAATCAATTATGAAATGCAAGTTTTTGATTGAATGGGTTAAAAACGCGACATTCAAATTTTTATTACATGAACCTCGGAGTTAGGATTGGAACTGGAGGATTTATTTTTGGGGTATATTTAATACCAAAGCAATATCTTAAAATAATTTCATGAGAGCCTGAACTGTATTTAAGTATGCGTGAGGTAGTTAAGTCATAAGAATAACCTGCATAAAATCCTCCAGCTTGATATCCAAACAAAACTACAGCGGCATCCATTGGTCTCCAAGTTAGTCCTCCGTGCAATTTTTCGTTCCAGATTAAAAAACAATTAATATCTGTTTGAATCTTTGCCGGGTCTTTTTTTACAATCAAATTCGGTTGTAATTTAAAATCGCTGTTTAAAGCATACTCAGCACCAGCCATGAAATAGTAGTGCATTTTTAAATCATCTGTTCTTCTTCCTTGCGGCCATTCGTAGGTAACTTTACCTTGGTTAAGGTGAGTTGCTGAAATACCGGCGTAAAAATTATCAAAAACAGAAAGATTTTGCTTGGTGTAATATATACCAGCTCCAAAGTCCATAGTAGTGCCACTAACATTAACATTTGGAATTTTCGCATCTCCATCCTCTAATGGTTTTAATTTTGAACCATCAAGAGATTTTTGCATCATACCTGCACTAAAACCAATAGCTAGAACATCTTCATTTTGAAAGGGATGTTTGTATGAAAGGGATAAAGTTGGAGTTGTAGCCAATGCGAAACCAAGTTCGTCTCTTAAAATATGAACACCTAAACCGATGCGCTTACCAATTGGAGCATTAAAAGAACCAACAAGATTTGTTGGAGCAGCACCACGAGGTACATCACCTTCTTGTCCACCACCAAAGCCAACCCATTGGCTTCTATGGAGCAATGTCGCACAAAACTTATCTCCGTTACCAGCAAAACCAGGATTAAAAGCAAGTTTATTATGCATAAAATTGCTATAGTGAGGATCCTGTTGTGCACTGGATATTAGGGAGACAGAGAGACCTGCTACCAGCATTAATATTTTTGTAAAGCTTAAATTCATTGGCACTAGCTATTAAGTATCAAAAAACAATAATACGAAAAAAATCGAATTAAACAAGAATTTTACCAATAACTAAAAAATTAAGAAAAGCTCACGTTACCAGTGTTTACAGGTATTAAGCTTTATGATACGCTTCAATAAATTTATCAATAGCCATAACCATTGAAGGAGTTTGCGGAGTTGGAGCCTGAATATTGACCTCCAGTTTAGCTTCAATCATTGCTTTGATAGTGGTTGCACCAAATCCGGCAATAAGTGTTTTGTTCTGTTTGAATTCCGGAAAGTTTTCAAAAAGTGAACGTATATCTGCAGGAGAAAAGAATGCAATAATATCGTAGTTTACGTTTGTTAAATCAGATAAATCAGAAGACTTAATACGATAGAAAAATGCTTCTTTGAAAGCAATTTTACTCTTTTTCATAAATTTCTCAATATCCTGTTTTCTCCAATCTGAACATGGGAATAAGTACTTTTCTGTAGGATGACTTTTAAAAACTGTCAATAATTCAATTTCAGTGCCTTTTCCAACAAATACTTTACGTTTTCTAACTTGAATATATTTGGCCAAATAGTTAGCAATACTTTCGTTTACACAGAAATATTTCATTTCTGCAGGAATCTCCAACTTTAATTCAGCGCACATTCTAAAGAAATTATCAATTGAATTTCTTGAATTAAGAATGATAGCAGTATGTTCAAGGATATTAATCTTTTGCTGCCTAAACTCTTTAGCACCAATAGGTTCTACTTGAATAAATGGACGAAAATCCATCTTCAAGTTGTACTTTTTGGCCAGCTCAAACCATGGCGACTTTTCGCTTTCCGGTTTCGGCTGAGAGATAATGATACTTTTTATTTTCGCTTTTTTCAATTGAACCAAGTATTTAAATAAAGTTTAAATACGACACACCAGGGTAATATTTCGAAGGCGCAAAGATAAGTAAAAAGATATATGGTTGGATATTTACTAATGTTGACACCCATTAATAAATTTTTAACCATCCTGAAAATGAATCCAACAAGGATAATAATTATCGCACAAGCTCCTATAAATCTGACTATTGAGACCTCTGGAACATAAATATAGAGTAAATTAAAGCCTATCAAAAAAAGACCCACTAAATTGCTAATTGAGATGGCATTAAATAGAAATAACTGAGAAAGTTGCTGTGTTTTAAAAACAAATCCGATAAAAAGATTCAAAATAATTTTAGCCAGGTATACGATAATCATTCCCAGCGCAACTATCCAAAAAAGGGAAATATCAGAATTTACTTCAATTAAACTTTTTCTTTCGGCGTAAGTAACTGAAAAAAGAGCTCCAGAAGCAATAAATCCTAAAAATATTGCCAAAGAAGTTAAGAGGTAATTTGGACTTTTATCTTTCCATACTTTTAAATCAAAACTCATTTCAAATGCCGATGAAATAATTTCATCGAATCGTTTTAAGTTCATTAATCGAACAGAAGCTACAAAAAAGATAATTGCCATTAAAATCCAAAACTTCCAGTTTTCGTCTCGTTTTTTTCTGAATTCAATTTCTTTTACACCGGGTAATGTTCTCCTCTCAAATTTAATTTCATCAAAACCTTCTGCACTTTGTAAATTTTCATATGGGAAAGCAATACTTCTTAATATTGAATCCTTTCTTAAAGAATCTAATAAAGTAAAATCGGATCTGGTAAATTTGATTAGACTTACTGGAGTTGTGTTTAAAGAATCCATTGGATTAATTTTAGCAACAATAGAATCCTTAGGTAAAGCGTATGAATACACTAAACTTAATCCCAAAATCACTAAAAAAAATAATCTTTTTATCATTAAAAATAATTTACAAATCCAAAATGAATTCTGGCTGAATTGAACAAAATTGGATTATTTTTCTGAGAACCCACTGCATAATACAAAGAAAAAACACCTGCTTTTGATTCTATATTCATTCCAGCACCAAAACCTTTAGGGAAATCGTTTTGAAATGATGAGGCCAAAGTGTTTTTCACAAAAGCACTATTATAGAAAACCAAAAATGATGAATTTTCAGCTATCATATATTTCAAATCTAAATTTCCAATCAAGAAAGTTTCTGCAAAAATACTTTGTTCATCAAAACCTTTTAAAGTTTTTAATCCACCAATGCGAAAAAGTTCATTTTGGAACAATTTTTCATTGTAAATATATCCTCCAAGTGAAGAAATTTGAAGGACAATCTGTTTATACAGCGTGATACTTTTCGAAAAATTATACTTCAATTTAAGTTGAACCGACTGCAACTTCAATGAATCGTAAGGGTTATATTCAATAAAATCAGGAGTCGAAAACTTCAAATCATTGATAATTGAGTTTCTAATTATTTTACGTGTGCCTGCTAAAAACTCAACTTCAACTTTTGAGCCTTTTGATGGATTAAAAAAATTATTAAAAGAATTACGTCTAATGCTAAATCCGAATAAATCTGATCTAAGGTCATGAAATAGCGGCAATTGTTTTGACAAAAGGATTGAATTTGTATCAACAGAAATCAATGAAATATTTTGAAAATTATAAATTAACTTAAAAATACTTTTTCCATTTCCTCGGTATTGTAAAGCAATTTCATTTGATAAATCAAGGTACAATGAATCGAATTTTAAGAGTCTAAAATCATAATCCAAACCAAATCTTGTGTTTAAAAAATAAGGCCAGTTAAAAACAATCCTTAAGTCTTGAGAACTATTCAAAAAACTTCTAAAACCAATTTCCAAAGCTTTTCCTGAACCTAAGATATTTTGCAATTTCAGGTTGAGATCTCCAGTTATTACCAGTTTATTGTTGAGACTACTATTTGGAGCAAAACCAATGATTCCATCAAAATTTCCAGCTTTCTTTTTATCAATATAAACATAAGGTTTGGCCTTATTTCCATAGAAATAAATCCCAACAGGTCGGGTAATTTTAATATAAGGCAATTCTGTTAAAGTAGTATTTACTTCTTTCAGAATTGATTCATTGTATAGTGCACCGGGCTTTATATTACAGAAACTTCGTAAATACTTTAATTTCAACTCTGAAGTGCCTGCAAAATCGAGTGAATCAAAATAGAATAATGGTCCGGCTTGAAGATTTACTGATACATGTATATTGGATGAATCAACTAAAATACTATCAAAAAAAACAACCGAGAACGGATATCCACTATTTGAAGATAATTCAAGAATTTTATTTCTGAGTTGCGATAATTTCGAATCTGAAAAGGTTATATCTTTATGTAATTCGTTTAACTCCGAATATATTTTCTCCGGTAAATTCCCGCTTGAAACTTTAATTTTCTTATATCCAGTTCCTAATTTCCAAAAGGTAAATAATGTATCTTTATTAGTCGAATAATACTCATTTTCTACTTGAGGAAATAAAAATGAGTTCGATTGTAATTCGCTAAAAACTTTGGCTCTCTCATTTTCTAATGAAGTAAAAGAATCAATCTTGATTTTATAATTTCCATTAAAAACAGAGTTGTTATCAAATTGATTCACCCAAAGAACCTGCCCATTAAGTTTATCCAAAATGAACAATAATAAAACTGCAAAAACAAAAAGATGAATCCTAGTCAAGATTTGTTAATAGATTTGCTGTAAAAAATAATTATGGCAGGTATTTACATTCATATTCCTTTTTGCAAACAAGCCTGCTTTTATTGTAATTTCCATTTTAGTACTAGTTTGCAATATACAAATGAGTTTGTACAATCACTTGTAAAGGAAATAGAACTAAAGAAAAAAAAACTAAATAGTTCGCCGATTTCTACTTTGTATTTTGGCGGTGGAACCCCAAGTATTTTATCGAAAATCGAATTTAAGGAAGTAATTAATAAGCTAAATGAATCGATTGATTTATCGCAATTAATTGAATTTACAATTGAAGTAAATCCAGATGATATAACAAAAGATAAATTAGAATTTTGGCTTGAAAATGGTGTTAACAGATTAAGTATCGGTACTCAAAGTTTTAGGGAATCTGATTTGAAACTAATGAACAGAGCTCATAGTGGAATTGAGGCTTTTAAGAGTATTCAATTAGCTCAGGAGGCTGGTTTTTCAAATATCAGTATTGATTTAATTTATGGAATACCCGGCCTGAAAAATACAAATTGGATTGAAAATTTAGAGAGAGCTGTATCACTAAATATTCCTCATGTATCGAGCTATTGTTTAACTGTTGAAGAAAAAACTGCATTAGCACATTTAATTAAAACACAGAAAATTCAGATTCCAGATGAAGAGTTGGCATCAGAGCAATTCTTAATCATGATTGATTACTTAGAAAAGCATGGCATTCATCAATATGAAATATCAAATTTTTCAAAAATTGGTATGGAATCCAAGCACAACAAAAGTTATTGGTCAGGTGAAATTTACCATGGTTTAGGACCGGGTGCCCATAGTTTTAATGGAGAAAATCGATATTGGAATATTTCGAATAATCAACAGTATTTCAAATCTATTGAACAAGGCATTATACCTGAAGAAATTGAAACATTAAGTCTTGAAAATAAATTCAATGAGTTAATCATGACTTCATTAAGAACCCGAGAAGGAATTGAGATGAAAAGAATGGAAAAGTTGTTTTCAACCGATATAATATCAGCCTTTGAAAAAAACATTAGCAAATGGGTAAACAGCGGGAAAATTATTAAGCTTGAGAATCAATACTTATTAAGTAAAGAAGGAAGATTTTTTGCAGATGGAATAGCCTCTGATTTATTTATCTGATATAAAACTATCAAAAAAATTCTGATTTACTTCTATCAAAATCAATCTTTAAAGTTTAATACAGACATTTTTTTGTTCTGTAAAAAACCTTAATGCCTCCCAACCACCTTCTCTACCAACACCACTTTGTTTAACGCCGCCAAAAGGAGTTCTTAAATCTCTTAATAACCAACAGTTAATCCAAACAATGCCACTTTTAATTTGTGCAGCCACACGATGAGCTTTGGTTAGATTTTCTGTCCAGATAGTTGCAGCCAAACCATATTCTGTTGAGTTTGCCATCATTAAAACTTCTTCTTCAGAATCGAAAGGAGTAAGTGTAACCACAGGACCAAATATTTCTTCCTGATTGGTTCTGCAATCAAAAGAAAGTCCTTCAATTACTGTAGGTTCAATAAAATAACCTTCACTAAATTCGCCACCAACATTTACAGAATTTCCACCACTAAGAATAGTTCCACCTTCTTCTTTTGCAAGATTGATATAAGATAAAACTTTTTCGAAATGTACCTTAGAAGCAATAGCCCCAACTTTGGTATCGGGAGCTAAAGGATTTCCAACTTTTAGTAATTTAGTTTGATTAATGAATTCATTTTTGAAAGCCTCATAAATTCCTCTTTCAATAAAAATGCGCGAACCACATAAACAAATTTCACCCTGGTTAGTAAAACTAGACCTAACACTTTCTGCAACTGCCTTTTTAAAATCACAATCAGCAAAAATGATATTTGGATTTTTACCACCTAATTCAAGGGAAAGTTTTTTAAACAATGGAGCTGCATTTCTTGCAATTTCAGCACCGGTTTTGGTACCCCCTGTAAATGAAACAGCTTTGATATCAGGGTGAGTTGTCATGGTTGGACCAACTTTAGGCCCTAAACCATGTACGATATTTAAAACGCCTGCAGGTAATCCGGCTTCTATGCAAAGTTCTGAAAAAAGAAAAGCAGTCATTGGCGTAATCTCTGAAGGTTTTGCCACTACACAATTACCGGCAGCAAGAGCAGGTGCGATTTTCCAAGTGAAAAGATATAGAGGTAAATTCCATGGACTGATGCAAGAAACCACACCCAAAGGTGTTTTTAAAGTATAATTGATTGCATGATCACCCATTGGATGTGCTTCTGAAGCAAAGTGTTCTATTGCAGTTGCAAAAAAATGAATATTGGCTTTTGCTCTCGGAATTTCTCCCTTTTGTGCTAACCAAAAAGGTTTACCCTGATCAATACTTTCAGCCTCAGCTAATTTGTCGTTATTTTTTTCGATTAAATTAGCCAGTCTAAGTAGAATTTCGCTTCTATCATTTGTAGATTTTGCGCTCCAGGAAGGGAATGCAGCTTTAGCAGCCTGAATTGCCAATTCAACATCTTCGGAAGTGCTATCAGGACACAAACTATAAACTTTACCCGTCGCAGGATTGATATTATCCATGAATTCCCCTATTTGAGGTTCAATTAAATTTCCGTTGATATAATTTAGAATTTTCTGCATAGCGCAAATTAAAGTAATAGATATGAATTAATAAGATGTTGGGCTTTTTAATGAATCTTAAGAAACTGAATCATTTATATATTCAATTAATCATGAAAAAGTATTTTCTTGTAAATCAGAAAGATAATTTTATTTTTATACTGATTAAACTACTTCAAAAAAATAACATCCAATAATAAAATCAATTTATGGAAAAGATTGACAGAAGAAATTTTTTGAAAGAATCGGCTGATGAACTTTTAGGAATAAACAACCAGGAAACAAAGTTTGAATATGTTGATCCATCAAATAAAAAATTACCTGAAGGACTTAGAAAAACAAGCACCGGAATTGGAGCTTATACTGGTGTATTTGGAGAAAATCAATTGATTCATTTACTCAGAAGAACCTTATTTGGAATAAGTCAATCTGATATCAATTTCTTCAAAAATAAAACATTAAATGAAGTAGTAGATAGTTTGTTATTATTACCAAGCTCCCCTCCTCCTCCTCCATTAAATAATTATAGTTATAATACCAATTTTCCTGATACTGAAGTTCCAGCAGGATCTACATGGGTAAATGCAGCAGTTAATCCAAATCTTGAAGGAGTAAGAATAGCTTCATTTAAAGCCTGGTGGTTTAGTCAAATGGTTAATCCACAAAGAAACATCCGAGAAAAAATGACTTTGTTTTGGCACAACCATTTTGCCACAGAATCAGCAGTAATTCAAGACTCAAGGTATTTATACAAACATCATTCATTATTAAGAGCTAATTGTTTAGGAAATTTCAAAGAATTGGTAAAACAAGTTACCATAGATCCTGCGATGTTGGTTTATTTAAATGGAGAGGACAATACCAAAACTGCACCCGATGAAAACTATGGCAGGGAATTGCAGGAGTTATTTACAGTAGGAAAAGATTTACCCATACATTATACAGAAGAAGATGTAAAAGCAGCGGCAAGAGTATTAACCGGTTGGAGGAATAATAGATTAGGCATCAGTTCCTATTTTGACTCTAACAGACATGATACTACCAACAAACAATTTTCATCATTTTATAACAATACAGTAATTACTGGTAGAAGCGGATCAAATGCAGGCAATGATGAATTGAATGACCTGATAAACATGATATTTAATCAGGAAGAAGTATCAAAATATATTTGTCGAAAAATCTATCGCTTTTTTGTTTATTATTTGATTGATAACAGTGTTGAGCAAAATGTAATTGTGCCATTGGCTGCATTACTTAGGACCAATAATTTTCAAATCAAACCTGTGATTGAAACTTTATTAAAGAGTGAGCATTTTTATGATGAGTTGAATCGAGCATGTATGATTAAATCACCTGCAGATCATTTATTGGGTTTAAGCAGAAATTTGAATTTAAGCTTTCCTGACCCAAGTAATGTTCAACAATCATATGGACATTGGTTATATGCTCAACAAGTTTTAGCCATAATTGGGATGAATATAGGAGATGCACCGAATGTAGCAGGTTGGCCGGCCTATTATGAAGACCCTCAATTTTATGAACTTTGGATTAATTCTGATTCATTACCAAAACGAAATTCGGTTTGCGATAGCTTATTATATGTTGGATATAATAGATTTAGCTTTCAATTAAAGTTGAATTGCATTTCATTTATTGAACAATTTAGTAATCCAGAAGATCCAAACTTGCTAATAAGTTCTGCATTGAAGATACTTTACGCGATTGATATAAGTGCCTCACATATCAACCTAATCAAAACCAGCTTTTTATTAAGTGGTCAAAGTTCAGATCATTATTGGACAGATATATGGATGGCATATAAAGCGAATCCAACATCAAATAATAAAAATATGGTAGAATCCAGACTTCAAGGCATGTTTAAGTATTTATTGGGATTACCAGAATTTCAGTTGTGTTAATTAAACTTTAGAAAAAATGGACAGAAGAAAATTTTTAAAAAAGGGAGTTGGTGCAGGAATTTTACCTGTTGTAATGAATGGATTTAGTTTAAATGCATTTGCTGAAAACCCATTGATACAATTTTTAGGTAAAGCCGGAAATTCAGACAGGGTATTGGTTTTAATTCAATTAAATGGAGGAAATGATGGTTTAAATACTGTGATTCCTTTAGATCAATATTCGAATTTGAGTACTGCAAGAAATAATATTTTGATTCAGGAAAACAAGGTCTTGAAATTAAATGGGAGCAATCAAACCGGGTTACACCCAATGATGAGTGAATTAAGGAATTTGTATGATGCTGGTAAAATAGGAATTATTCAATCTGTTGGATATCCAAACCCTGATTTTTCACACTTCAGGGCTACTGATATTTGGTTAACAGCAAGTGATAGCAATCAAAATATTGAAACAGGTTGGATGGGAAGATATTTGGATACAAAATACCCAAATTTTCCTACAAACTATCCAAATACAGAATTTCCTGATCCACCATCCATTCAAATAGGGCCAATGGTTTCGCCTGCATTACAAGGATTAAATGCAAGTTTAGGAATGAGTATTACAGACCCAACAAGTTTTTATCAATTTGTTAGTGGAACAGTTGATCCGGCGCCAAATACACCAGCAGGACATGAACTAACTTTTGTAAGATTGGTAGCACAGCAAACTCAACAATATTCAGGTTCAATAAAATCAGCCGCAGAAAAGGCTAAAAATCTTTCAACTCTTTATCCTACAGCGGGACAAAATTCACTGGCTGATCAGTTAAAAATTGTAGCACAATTAATTGCAGGTGGATTGAAAACACGTGTTTATATGGTGAGTTTAGGTGGATTTGATACCCACTCTGCTCAATCAGTAAATGGTGCATCAGATACCGGCACTCATGCAGTTTTGCTACAAAAAGTATCACAAGCAATCAATGCTTTTCAGGATGATATCCAAAAACTAAACATTGCGGATAAAGTATTGGGAATGACTTTCTCAGAATTTGGAAGAAGGATAAAATCGAATGCAAGTTTAGGAACAGACCATGGTGCTGCAGCTCCATTGTTTATGTTTGGAAATAAAGTAAAAGGAGGCTTGTATGGGACCAATCCAAATATTCCTACAAATGTTGGAACAGGTGATAATTTACCTATGCAATTTGATTTCAGACAAATTTATGCAAGTATACTTAAAGATTGGTTTGAGGTTTCAGAAAGTGATATGAATAGCATTTTAATGAAAAGTTTCAATACTATTCCAGTAATTGACAATACTGCAACAGGAATAAATAATCACAAAAAAGACATTTTTGGATTAGACAATTATCCTAATCCGGCAAATGATTATACAGTAATTCGATATGAAATTAATACCGGTGAAATAAGCATTTATTTATTTGACCATTCAGGAAAAGAAATTGGAATTTTGGTTGATGAATTTAAAACAGCCGGTAATTATGAATTCAGGTTAGATACAACAGGACTTACTGAAGGAAATTATTACTATCAGTTAAGAACAAAATCGAGTAACCAAACCAAGATATTATTGATACAGCGGTAATTTATAAACCCATTAAAATTTAGAAAAAATAGGATACATTTTCAAAATGGTTAATCTTGTAATTCTTAAAAGTCAAGTTTGAAAAAAGTTAAAGTTTGCCATTTTTCATCTGTTCATAAAATCGATGATACACGAGTATTTTATCGAGAATGTGTAAGTCTTGCCCAAGATTTTGATGTTACTTTTATAGGAATCGGGGATTTTACGGGAACCATTGAAGGAGTTAAAGTAATTGGCATTAAACCTTCAGGTAATAGAATATTCAGACTTTTCACAACAGGTTACAAAGCCTTTTCTGAAGCAATTAAAACTGAAGCTGTTTTATACCATATACATGATCCTGAAATGATTCCATTTGGGATTTTACTAAGCTTTTCGGGGAAGAAAGTAATTTATGATATTCATGAAAATACTGCCGGCGATATATTATTCAGAGAATGGATACCTATATATTTAAGAAAATTATTTGTAAATATTTATCAATTGTTGTTAAAAGCGGCCAGTAACTATTTGCATTTAATTCCAGTGATTGCTAATAATAGTTTTAAAGAAAGATTATTTTTAAAAGATGGAAATTATACAATCATTCAGAACTATGCTCCGATTAAACAACTAAAACCTTATAGAGTTAAAAATCGAAATCAGTTTTCGGAGATTAATATTTTATATGCAGGTTTAATTCAAGACCACTATTATAATATCCACCCAATTCTGGATGCATTAGAAATTCTATCTAAAAAAGGATATTCATTAAAATTTCATTTAATAGGAGTTTTTGGATGGGGAAACATTGAAGAAGTAATGCTTAAACATCCCAAACTTAACAAGGAGTTAATTGAATTTTATGGAAAACTTAAACCCGAAGAAGTTTATGAAATAAGTAAAAAGTGTTTAGTTGGAATTTGTTTGAAAAATCAACCTGATGAACTCGTTTTTTCACATGAAAGAAAACTGTTTGAATATATTGGATTAGGCTTACCATCAATTCTTTGCAATCAAAAAATCTATTTAGAATTAAACAATAAAAACGAAATTGGAATTGCTGTTAACTTAACATCAGAAATTGAAATTTCGAAGGCTCTTGAATTGTTAATTACAGATAAAAATTTACATCAAAGATTGAGTGAAAATTGTCTTGAACTTGCAGATAAAATTACAAACTGGGAGGCGGAATATTTAAAACTTAAAAACTGCTACACAAATTTAATAGCCGCCAATTAAATAAATGCTCCGTTAATTAAACATAAGAGGCGATTCCACAATTGGGAAAAAGTCATTAATAATCCCAAAAAAAAACAAGCAATGCGACATTATAAATAGCTATTGAAATAGCCATTTAATCAAAAATAGAATTTTTTCCGCCATTCATATAATTATCCTGCTATAAACTATCGATTAAAAATACCTTGATTGATATTAATCAAGCATAAATCGCTTAGTCTTCAGAATTATACAACTTTTGCATATGAAAAAATCTACACTCAATAACAAAATTCTTCTAATGGCTTTTACGGCCATATTGGGATTTGTTTCGGATTCATTTTCACAAATCACGGGAGTCTCAATTTCAGCACCGACAAGTATTTGTAACAATGGGTCAGGGGCAAGTATTTCAGCAACCATTACCGGAATACCAGTTGGACCAACAACTTATCTTTGGACTACAACAGGAGACGGAACGTTTTCAAACAATTCTGCACAATCAGCAACTTACACTCCGGGAGTAAATGATTTAAGTTCGAAAGTATTTGCATTATCAGTTCAGGTTGACGATAACGGCGATATCCAGAACGCTACAGGTTTCTCAGTAAACATTAACAATGCACCATCTATCTCTGCAATATCTAACAATGGACCTAAATGCGAAGGTGCTGCAATCGACCTTTCTGCAACAACTGCAAATGGCGATGGTAGTTCATTAACTTTTGCCTGGGTAGGTACAAAC
>JBIPMI010000278.1:0-4079 GCA_044369215.1 Bacteroidia bacterium
TCTCAGGTGAAGAAACCGGCGAGCACGCCATCAATTACCGCGAAAAAATTGAAGAAGAAGATATGAAGAATGGAGATATCCAGGATTTATATTACCAAGGTGGTGAAATCTATTATAGAACAAAACAGTACGATGTTAGAAAAATCAAATATCGTTACGACTATATTGATTTGCGCGCTGCTGCTCAATTGAAGCGCCAAGATGGTTATAAAGTTTCAAGAGAAAAGTTCAAGAAACAAGAAGAAGTTGAAATCTATCCTGATACTTTGGTATTCATGCGTGATTTTACTTATGCTTATAATGAGCCTATCTCTACTATGTACTACTGGCATCCAAAATATGATGATTATCCTGTAGTTGGTGTGAACTGGAAACAAGCCAGAGCATTTGCTCATTGGAGAACATTTAAATTAAATGCATTCTATTCAATGAACGACGAAAATGGTGTTACCGCTTTCCGTTTACCAACAGAATATGAGTGGGAATATGCTGCTCGTGGTGGAAGAGATCAAAGTATGTACCCTTGGGGCGGTCCTTATGTGAGAAATGCTAAAGGTTGTTCTTTGGCTAACTTCAAACCAGGTCGTGGTGATTATGGCGCTGATGGTGGTGTTTACCCAATTCGTGTGGCTTCTTATTTCCCTAATGATTTTGGTTTATATGATATGAGTGGTAATGTTGCTGAATGGACAGTTTCAGCATATGCAGAGTCAGCTCATTTATTCACTCATGATCTCAATTCAGATTACCAATACGATGCCAAAGATGAAGATTCTGAAACCCTCAAAAGAAAAGTTATCAGAGGTGGCTCTTGGAAAGATATTGCTGCTTTCGTACAAGTTGGATCTCGCTCTTATGAGTACCAGGATTCATCAAACTCTTACGTAGGTTTCCGTACCGTTCAAAGCTATGTTGGTCGCTCAAACAGAGATAAAAAGTAATCAAACAAATATTAAATAACACTTAAACAAATCAAGCAGATGAAAAACAGTTTTTTAGAAAGTAAACTTTTCAAGTCAATTATGGCGAAAGCCTACGGTATTGGTGCCGCAGTCGTTATCATTGGTGCATTATTCAAAATTCTTCACTTACCTGGTGCTGATGGAATGCTTATGGTAGGACTACTAACTGAAGCCGTTATTTTCTTTATCTCTGCATTCGAACCACCTCATCAAGAGCCAGATTGGACATTAGTTTACCCAGAATTAGCTGGACTTGAACCAAAAGATAAGAAATCTACTTCAAACAAAGGAAGCTTAACTCAACAATTAGATAAAATGTTGGAAGATGCTAAAATTGGTCCAGATTTAATTTCTAGTCTTGGTAATGGAATTCGTGCTTTAAACGATAACGTTACAGATTTAAAAGATTTATCAAAGGCTGCTGTAGCAACTGAAAGCTACACTAAAAATGTACAACAAGCTGCTGATTCTTTAACTGGAATCAATACTTCATACTCTAAAGCTGTGAATGCTATGGAAGGTTTAGTTAATGCTTCTGAAGGTTCAAGAGAATATGGTGCACAAATCGAAAAAATGACTAAAAATCTCTCTTCATTAAATTCTATTTATGAATTAGAGATTTCTGAATCAAACAACCACTTGAAATCTATCAATGAATTTGTTGGCGGTTTATCTAAAGTTGTAAATACTTTAAATGAATCAAATAATCAAGCTGAGCATTTCAGATCAGAAATGGATAAATTATCTAAAAATTTAGGTAATTTAAACAATGTTTACGGCAATATGCTTGCAGCTATGAATGTTCGTAGCAACTAATTCAATCATTATCGAACTTTAAACAAAATTAAGATTTAAGAAATGGCAGGAGGTAAAGTAAGCGTTAGGCAGAAGATGATCAATATGATGTATTTGGTGTTAACAGCTTTGTTAGCATTGAATGTATCAGCTGAGATCCTGAAAGCCTTTCATATGGTGGAAATAAGCATGGATCGTGCCGGAGAAAATATTGATAAGAAAAATATCAATACTTTAAAGGCAATCGATAAATACCACAAGGAAATCAGTCCTGGTGACCCTAAAGGTAAAGAGGCGTATGATAAGTCTTTAGAAGCCAAAAAAATAGCTGATGATGGTGTTAAGTATTTTGCGGATTTAAAAACCCAATTAATTGATGCTGCCGGTGGTCGTAAAGATGGCAAAGCAGAAGAAGAAGTTGCTCAAGCAAGTAATATCGAAAAGCATGCTAACTTGATGATTAATGAGGGAAAAGGTAAAGAAGTTAAGGCTAAAATTCTTGATATCAAGAATAAATTAATGGCACTTTTACCGAAAGATAAGCAAACTGAAGTAAAATCAGATTTAATTATTGATGAACCTAAAGATGGTCAAAGCTGGGAATCAGAAATGTTTGAACATACTCCTTTAGCAGCTGTTGTTGCATTGATTTCTAAAACTCAAAATGATATCAAAAATACAGAAGCGCAAATTTTAGATATTTTAAAAGGTTCAATTAAAGATGATGTTCTTATCATTGATAAATTGGAGGCTAAAATCATACCTAATAACGGTACTTACATTACTTTAGGAAACAAGTATTCGGCTGATATTTTTTTAGCTGCTTCTAGTTCTAGAACAAATCCTGATATCTCAGTGAATGGTTCTGGAGTTAAAGTTGAAGGTGGTGTAGGTAAATATGAAGTTACTGCAACCAGAGAAGGTGAAAACAAATTCAAAGCTGTGATTGTAACTCAGGATGCTCAAGGTAAAGCGAAAAGAGATGAAGTAGAAGGTTCTTTCTTTGCGCTAGCACCTCTAGCGGTTATTTCTGCTACCAAAATGAATGTAGTTTATATTGGTTTGGAAAATCCAATTTCAGTTTCTGTACCGGGTGTTTCATCTCGCGAAGTAACTGTAACATCGTCTGCTGGTGGTAAATTAAAATCAGGTGGACAAGATGGAACTTTCCTTTTAACAGTTGATGGTACTCAAAGAGAAATTATCATTAATGCAACAGTAAACGGTAAAGTTATGGGTTTCCAAAAATACCGCGTTCGTCCAATCCCTAAACCAATGCCTCAGTTAGGTTCTATTTTCCAAAGTGGATCTTACTCAGCAGGTGAAATCAAAGCCGCTAACTTCGTTATTACGGCATTGAAAGATTTCGCATTCGAAGGTGTAAACTTCACAACTTTAAGATGGACATTAATTTATCAACCAAAAAGAGGTGATGGTAAATTTGCTCCTGGTAGTGGTACAAATATTAGTGGAGAAGCAAAGGCATTATTGAACTTAGCAAAACCTGGTGATACTTATACTTTAACTGGTATCAGTGCTCAAGGTCCTGCTGGTGCTGTGCAATTACCTTCATCGTTAACAGTTTCTGTTAGACAATAATAAAAAGTAAAAGGCGTTTAAAAATTATTCAATAAAGACAATGAAGAAGTCAATAATTATCCTGATGTTTAGCATGCTTTCTTTTGCAAGTTTTGCTCAAGGTGTGTATGATGATTTCATATACAATCGTCAGGCTGTAACTGAAAGGAAAGTTATTCCATGGCCATATTTGCGCGAAGCTGATGTGTTTTTCGCTAAAAGAGTTGTGAGAATAGTTGATACCAGAGAAAAACAAAACCAACCAATGGCTTGGCCAAAAAATCCTCTGAGTGTTGTGCTTTATAACAGTATCAAGGAGGGTAAAATTATTCCTTACAGAGATGATTCTTTGGCTTCTCAAATGTCAATTGAGTTTTTTTTAACTCTTGGTACTGATACAGATTATATCGAAGTTCCAATTGACCCCAATGATCCATCCTTAACAAGAACAGATACGATCATTAGTCCTATGATTCCTGAATTACGTATTCAAAAATTCAGAATTGTTGAAGATTGGTTGTTTGATAAAAAACATTCTCAAATGTATGTGAGAATCGTCTCCATTGCGCCTCGTTACAATGTGAGAATCAAAGGGGTTGACTTAGGTGAACAGGATTTATGTGTATTGAAGTACCATGCTAAAGATGGTAGTGGTGAAGCTGATTTAAGACATCTTTTGGTTAATTATGAAATATTCAATCGCCAGAATGATGCTGCCAGACTAACTTTTGACGATTGGTTTGA
>JBIPMI010000277.1:0-4079 GCA_044369215.1 Bacteroidia bacterium
TTTCAATTTCTCCTTCAACCACAAAATAAATAAGCTGACCTATAGGCATTCCAGCATAAATTCTTACCGGTTGGGCGCAACTGATTTCTAATGTCCATGTATTACAAAATCCCACATCCCCTTTACCTGCTGTTGCATGAATATCAATTCCCAAACGACCAGTACTTGATTTTCCTTCTAAAAAAGGTACATGTTTATGCGTTTCTGTATATTCAGCAGTAACTCCTAAATACAATGTATTTGGTTGTAAAACAAAACCTTCCATTGGAATTTCAAAAGTTTCAATTTTATTATGTTCACGAGCATCAAGAACTCTGTCTTTATAGGTAGCTAAATAACGTCCAAGATGAACATCATAACTATTAGTACCCAAACATTCTTTTCGGAATGGTTCAATTAGAATATTTCCGGCTTCAATTTCTTCTAAAATTCTTTTGTCTGATAAGATCATATTGCAATTTTAAGTATTTAAAAGTTTTTTATATGAAAAATCAATTTATTTTGTTTGTCAAATATCATAATTATGAGTGAAGCATCAAATTTAGGAATTGGAAGTAGAGTACGCCACCATCAATTTGGAGATGGTGTTATAACAAATGTAAAATCAGAAACTTACAAAGTAACCTTTATACAGGAAGGACCAAAAGAAATTTCTCGTTTTCAGCATAGCATGGAGATTATTGATGGAGTTGATGCCCCTGAAGACCTTATTAGCAGTGCTGAAATGGAAAAAACTTTAATTGGTATTCTGCGTCGCTGGACCGAAGTACCTGAACATGTTAGCTTACATGGTAAATGGACAGGTGGAAAAATGATACTTCAGCCTGGAGATAAAAATATGGCTTCCAAGGAAATTCCAATTGATACTTTCTTTCACAAAATAGTGATGCTTAGAGACCGATTGAGAGTGATGGAACAAAGAATCAACTCGAATGATAAAATGACTGATGAAGAAAAGGTTAACATGCAACAATATATTACCAGAATTTATGGCTCATTAACTACCTTTAATGTATTGTTTAAATTCCCTCATGATAATTTTGTGGGAGATAAAAGCAAAGAAGATTAATCCTCAATAATTTCCCATTGAAAAATGAGCTTATCATCTCCACAAGTGATTAGCTCATTTTCATTTAGCCAAATTATTTTATTTACGGAATTGGTATGTGCATCCTGTTTAAATCTATCTACTACTTTTAATAATTTCAAGGTTTCTGAATCCCAAATTTTCAAAGTTTTATCCATGCTTACTGTTGCAAATAAGCTTGCAGAAGGATTAAACTTAATATCATTGATATGGTAATTATGTGCAGGAATATCTCTTAACAAGTTGGCTTGATTCCACTGTTTAAGCATAGCATCTCTGCCACCACTTAATAAAGTTCCTCTAGTTTTATTATAAGCCAATGCAAAAACAGAATTCTCATGAGCTTTAAACTCCTCTAATAAAAATGCAGGTTCTGCCCAAATAAATTCTCTTATAAAACAATCACTATATCCAACAGTAAATCCGGAACCATTATCTTTTAATGCAATTACTCTGGCTGATTTATCTGAATAATTAAGATTTTGTAATAATTCCAGGTTATCTAAATTCCAAATTTTAACAAGCCCATCTCCTCCTGCAGTAATAAGTCTATTACCTGAAACCTTCATATCATATAAACCCAAATTATGGGCTTCGATATTCTTAATTTCGCTTGACTTTTTTAAATCAATAACATGCAAATTTCCCGAGGCGTTTCCTGCAAGCAATAATCCCATCTCCTTTAAAATACAAAAACAGTAAACGGGTCTGTTTACTCTGCACAATAAACGGCCATCTCCACTTCCATCCAGTTTCCACTCAACAATATATCCATCACCTGCACCGGAATAAAAAACATCCTCACCCATATCAATTCCTAAAGAAAAGATAGCATCTTTGTGACCAGTAAACTTGTTTTTTGTCAAAACCTTCATAACTGCAAAATTAGATTCTTTTTCTAATAACAGCGTAGAAATTGAAATTTAAAGTTTAACATAGAAGAAAAGAAATGCCATTAGAAAGAATAATCAAAGTAGGTCAATTTTCAACAATTGCTATTTGGAAAATAACTGAAAAGAAATCAGAACTAGAAGAGTTGTTAGGTGATAAATTATTAGAACCATCTAAAAAACTTAATCCTACAGAATCAGTTGGAATACATTGGTTTGCAAGTAGGGTTTTACTGCAACAAATATTTGAGGACAGTAACTTTGAAATTCATAAAGACAGCTTTAACAAACCATATTTAAAAGTTAATGGCAATCCTTATTTTATTAGTATTACACATTCATTTGAATACGCTGCAATTTTCGTTTGTCCACATTTAGAAACTGGCATCGATTTAGAAAAAATAGATGAAAGAGTAAACAGAGTGAGTCATAAATATATGAATAATGAAGAAAATGCTTATAGCTCAAACAATACAACTTTATACAGAACTTTAATTTGGTCATGTAAAGAAACTTTATACAAAGTATACGGCAGAAAATCGATGGATTTTAAAGAGCATATGTTAATTCATCCATTTGAAATTAAAGAACAAGGATTAATTCATGGCTCAATTTTAAAATCAGACTCACCTGCATTATTAGATATAAAATATGAAATTTTTAATGGGTATGTATTAACTTACGCTTTACATTTAGAAGAATAATATGTTTGATAAAATAGAACACTTAGGAATTGCAGTAAAAGATGCACAAAAGAGTAAAGATTTATTTACTGCTTTGTTTAATAGCCCAGCTTACAAAGAAGAAGAAGTAATAAGTGAACATGTAAAAACCATCTTTTTTGAATGTGGACCAAATAAAATTGAGCTACTTGAAGCAACCCATGAAAGCAGTCCAATTGCTAAATTTATCGAGAAAAAGGGAGAAGGTATACATCATATTGCTTTTGCTGTAACGGATATTTATGCAGAGATAAAACGACTAAAAGAAGCTGATTTTGTTTTTATCAATGAAGAGCCAAAAAAAGGAGCAGACAATAAGCTAATTGTCTTTTTACACCCTAAAAGCAGCAATGGGGTGTTAATTGAATTATGCCAGGATTTAGCTTAAAACAAGTATGAATCACTTATTAAATTTCGGAATCATCGCATGTTTATTGCTACCATTTATTAATAACTCCGTCTGGAATTTGAAAAGCAATAATATAAGGGAAGTAGAATTATTGAATGTTTTGAATTCACAAAAATTAACTACCAAAAACCTTGATTCTTTAAATGAAGAAATATTAAAAATCAAATCAAAAATTGCTAAAGAGGAAATAAAACCAGCTATTCTAAAATGGTTTGAACATAGCATAGAATTAAAAAATACCTGGTTTGGCTTTGATTTATTAATGTTCCCACCCATATTAATCTACTTAATATTTGGCATCACAAATATTATACTAGCCTTTAAAAGTGATGTTAAAACTACTCTGCATAAAATAGTATTATGGTTAATACCTATCAGTTTGATTTCACTTCTATTTTTAGAAAATCCATATGAATTAATGATTGGATTTTGGCTCGCATTACTTTTAAGTATATTCAAAGTTTTTAGAATTTATAATGCATAAAATCAAAAGGTAATAAAAGATTGTTTTCTCATATTACTGTTCAATAAAAAGTGGCTGTTTCATGAAGAAAAACAGCCTCTTTTTTTATTTAGGGCCTGCTGAAAAAGACAGAAACAGGTCAGATTTTAGACGCTGCCCAATTATACCGAATGCATTTTGTAAAAGTCCAATAAATTGGCCTAAACAAAATTGCCTCGGTATTAAACTGGGTATTTCTGTTTGTTGTTTAAGATTTATAGAATACTTCAATTTGGCAGCAATGACAAAGATGACCTTGTTTATGTCTTTAGATTAATTGAAAACGAAATAGAACTGATGCAAAGAATTTAATGTAATTGGTCTTAAAACCTTGCATTTAAATTATTAAAACAAAGGTTAATTGATTGATATAAGTCCTAATAAAGATTTTCAGCCGGGCTCTATTTAGATTTAAGAAGCTTTGATTGTGAAACTCCTTTTGAATTTTTGATTTGCAGGATGTAGAGTC
>JBIPMI010000279.1:0-4062 GCA_044369215.1 Bacteroidia bacterium
TTCATTTATTTTTTTATCAGCTTCTGCTTTTACCTGAGCTTCCAATTCTTTCTTTTTATTAAGTAACTCATCCTTTACTTGATTTCCTAAGGAGTTGACTTGTTGTTTTGCTAAATCAGCCAAGTTGGTTGTAATTGTTGGTGCTAAGAATGTACCACCGAATTTAATCTCCACTGGCAATTCCTCATTGAGTTTAATATTGGTTCCACCCTGACTATTTAATTTAGTTAAAGCTGCATCCATTGCTGAATTTGCTGCACCTAAATCTTTTCTTGGGATACTTACATTTCCTGTATAATCAATTGTTTGATCTAAACCTGTGCTACCCTTCATAATCATTTTTCTTGACCCCACTTTCACATCAAAATCTTTTGTATAAACCCTGCCATCTTTTACCTCATAAGCAATTTTAGCTTTCTCTAAACTGAACTCTTTGTATTCAGGTTTTTGGAGTAAATCTGCCAGTTTTTGTAATGATTGATTTGAACTCAATTTAGCAGTGGGAATACTTAAAATTCCATTTGCAGTAACAGCTTGCATAATAGGTTGCATGTTTGTTGACAGCGGAGAAGTAAAATGCAAATTGGTACTAAACAATCCTGCTATACTTTCGGCAGCCGGTGCTAATTTTTTAACCGTATTGAAGGTTTTAAATGCTTTTTGAATATCTAAATCGATGATACTAAAATCCATTTCAACATTTGGCTTTTTAGGATTGGTAGTTTCATAAAAACCATCCATCTTCATGGTTGAACCAAGCATATTTAACATCACTTGTTTGAAACTCAATTTTGAATCAGCTACCAAAACAGTTCCTTTAAAATTGGTGATATCCATATTGGTGTACAACAATTGTTTGATGTTTGAATTCAAGGTAAAATCGATATTTGATGGAATCTCAACTACTGTCATAGCAGCAGTATCTTCAGGATTTGCAGCGGCAGTTGTATCTGAACTTAAGAATTTATTTGCATCCAAAAGATTACTACTAAAATTCAGGTTCCCTTTTAAAACACCATCACCTAAATAATAAGCAAAGAAGTTTTGCAAATCACCATTCATATGGAAATCTGAATTTCCTAAAGCAGCATCAAACGAAGTTAGTTTAACAATTTTAGGTGTGAATTCTAAACCGGCTGAACTCAAATCAAATGGAGCAGGAAGATCTTTTGTTTCAACATGAATTGAATTAGCTTTGATACTACCGGTTGCATAAAACTGGTCGAATGCCTGTTTTTCAATCGCACTCATTTTACCTTTTGCCTGCATATCTGCTTCAATTAAACCAGCTAATTTTATTCCTTCTAAAGGGACAATTTTCATGATATTACCCAAATTCAATTTACCTTTTAAAGCAGCATTTAAATCAGGATCGCTAATTGGTGTTTTTAAAACCAATTTCGCATCAAAAGGATCTTTTTCAATTTCGATATGTAAGTTATTTAATTGTACCAAGGTATTATCAGGCACACCATCAGGATTAGAAATAGCTAAATCCATTTGTACATTTTCAACCGGCGCAGGTAAAGCAGGATATTTAAACCAACCATCCTGAACTCCAACATTTAGTCCAAAACCGGGCATTTGAGTATCGTTAAATACTCCTTTTACAAAACCTGATAAAGATAATTTTCCTTTTGATTGTAAATCAGCAAAAGAACCGGCGTAAATGGCAGGAATTAAAGATAGAAACTGTTTAAATTCATTCTTTTTAACTCCGTATTTGATATCCATTATCATATCGGTGTCTGTCATTTGGAATTTACCATCAAAACCAATTTCTAATGCATTTAATGTGCAGGTATTTTCTTTAAACACAAATGAGAAATCATTCATATTGGCATCAATATCAGCTCTAGCAGTAGTATAAACCTTGCTTAAATAATTGATTCCATCCATGCCGGCTGTAAGTTCCTTTACTTTGAGATCATTTTTTAATACAAATAATTTTTCTGTAAAATCACCTTCAAGGATATAATCCATGCCACTTAATTCACTAAAGATTTTACCATCTCTATCATCATAAACAATATGAGCGTTTTTCAATTCAAGCTTCTTCAATTGAATATGAAATGGAGAACTTGCTGTATCTTCTGTTGTTGCAGCAGTTGAATCAGGCAAAGTTATGTCCCAATTGGCTTTTCCACCCGGAAGGATGATTGCATGAACTCTTGCATGATCTATAAATATTTTTCTGATACCAATTGGCTCACCTTTGATGATACTCATCAAATCTAAATTTGCAGTAAATTCTTTGGCAGCAAATAAAGTATCACCTTCAAATTCATTAATTCCGGCCACTACAATATCTTTTACTCCTAAACTTAAATTAGGGAAACTGCTGATTAAGCCTAAACTGATATTATCATTAAATGAGATTTTCGCCTGAACATTTTTATTAGCTTGTTCTTTAATAATACCAACAATTTTTCCTTTGAAAACAATTGGAATTAAAAACAAACTCAATAAAATTAAAACCAAAACAATCCCAAAAACCTTTGCTATTTTTTTCATAATATAATCATTCTTAAACAAACAGAACACCAATTAGGTTCAAATATTGTGCCGCAAAAATAAGACTTGCAAGCCAATTTTGTAGCCGATTAAAAACATACATTATAAAAAGTTCAATTAGTTAAGTTTTCTAAAATTCGAATTTGAGTCCTCCTGTAGGGAAAATCGCAATTCCATCATAAAAGGTTTTACCAAATAAATAATTGAAATTTTCATTATTGGCAATTTGTCGGTTTAACACATTAACCACATCAAAAAACGATGTAAATTTAATGCGATTGATCTTAAACATGTAATTCACCCTGAGGTCAAGACTCGAAAAAAGCGGAAGTCTTTCTGTATTTCTTCCAACCAATTCCATGCTGTAACGATAATTATTTGGATTGTTTAATACATCAGTATGAATAATAAAAGCATCAGTAGGTCTGCCACTGGCAATTCGGTATTTTCCTGAAAATGAAAACTTCGAATTTAATGAGTAACTCAGCATGGTGTTTAATTGGTGAGGCTGACTAAAAGTAAAAGGATAATTCCCTAAACCATCATTATTATTTCTAGTCATGTTCATATAAGAGTAACTCACAATTCCATGCCACTTTTTGTTCAATCTTTTGTTTAGGCTGATATCAAATCCATTTCCCAAACCTGTTCCATTATTGTTTCTAAAAACACTTCCTGAAATAGGCGTAACAACCATATTATCGAATTTTTTAGACCAGGCTTCAACCATCAGTTTTACATCGTGGTACAAATAACCTTTGTAGGAAACTATAAACTGAACAACTTTTTCCATCTTTAATTTAGTTGAATTAGGAAGGTCAGCAATATCAGAAAGTACAGGATCTTGGTAATAAATTCCTGTTCCAAAACTCAAACTATGGTTGCTATTTAAATGATAGGTGATTGTTGCTCTTGGAGCTAAAACAACTTGTTCTGTAAATCCATTATAATCTAACCTCAAACCTGTTTGTAACGAAATTCTATTGGTAGCTTCGACAAAATAAGTAATAAAGGATGATCCGTTTGTTGCGGATTTAACTCCATTACTATTAACCAAAGCCGGATTAATTACCTGATAATTGAGTAAAGGATTGGGTAATTCCTGTCTTCTGAAGATAAAATTCGTGTCATTAACCAATAAATTTCTATCGTTCGACAATAGTACAATATCCGCTTCAATCCCAAATAAGAACCTATCGTTTTTAAGAATAGATGTTTCAACAAAACTCCTGAAACCTGTTTTACTTTCTCTGTAATTTTGTGTTTGAATACTGTTATTATAGTTGAAAATTTTGCTAATCAATTCACCATTTGAATTTGCAACAGGATAAGCTTTACCAACATTTACATCAGAAGAATAACTTGAAAAATAAACAATATTCTTCCATATACTTTGTTTACCAATTAAAGTTCTTAAGTTAACAGAAGAAACAATTTTGTTCCGCTTAAAATCAGGTAAATAAAGCAAATTGAGTTCTTTGTCTTCATAAACATTGTCGATATCTCTAACAAAACGTTCAGGACAAACCATCAGCAAAAAATTGAGTT
>JBIPMI010000280.1:0-4043 GCA_044369215.1 Bacteroidia bacterium
TCTTGTTTCAGGATTATTAGCATGTTTATAGCCATATCTTATTCCATATTCTTCTTTTTTTAGGTTGATGATTTCATCGTTGGTTCTAATTCCGGGACTAAAAGCAAAACAAGCTGCAAACAATTCAGGATGATGAAACGAATACAATAAAGCCCCAAATCCTCCTATGGATAAACCGGAGATAATTCTTTTTTCTTTGCTTCCTCCACACTGATATTTTTTCTCAAAAACCGGCATTAATTCCTTCATAAAAAAATCTTCATAAAGGTATTTAGGGCCCGCTGAAAAAGACAGAAACAAGTCAGATTTTAGACGCTGCCAAATTAGATGTATATATAATACTTCAATTTGGCAGCAACGACAAAGATGACTTTGTTTCTGTCTTTAGGTAAATTAAAAACTAATTTTAATTGATGCATGGATTTTAAAGCAATAGTCCTTAAAACCTTGCATTTAAATTATTAAAACATAGTCTAATTGATTGATAATAAGTCCTAAAATGATTTTCAGCAGGCCCTATTTACCATCTTCATCATTCATGTAATATGTCATGCCAGCATCTGGCATTAAAACAATACAATTTTTGAACTCATTTAATGAATCAATGATTGATTTTAAATTACCTTGTTCAATCCACTGTTTATGGTTTCCAAATGCGCCATGTAATAGATATAAAGCATTTCTGTATGTTTGATTACAATTTTTTGGGGTATAAACAAAACACTTGATTTGCTTATTTAAGATTTTGGAATCAACATTAAAACTATCGATTATTTGGGCCGAAATTTGAATAGAGTTGTATATGAAAACAGCTAAACTGAAAATGAATTTCATTGGAGATTGTAAGAATATTTGTAAATCTAAATCAATAATAGCAATAATCACTTGAATCTTTATCTTCGTTTTTTATGGAGAAAAAGGTTTATTTCTTTTCGATTTTTATCTTATTGAGTGTAATATCTAAAGCACAAGAAAAGAGCGTTCAATGGCATTTAGGCGTTTCCGGTATTTATGGAAAAGTTTGGGCTCATACTCCAGTTTTAAATTTTTTAGGTGGAAGTAATTTTAGTGGTATCCAGATTGATTTTAACAGAACAAGAAAAGACCAAGCCGCTTACGATTATGCTAAAACACATTATTCATCCGGATTTAGTTTACAGATTTATTCATTTGCAGCGCCAGAACTTGGCTCAACAATTAACGGATTATATTTCATAGAACCGGTATTGGTATACAAGCCAAATTTTCAATTAAAAATACGTGCTGGTGGTGGCTTTAATTATGCTTCTAATCCATGGAATTTAAAAGATAATCCAAAAAACGGAGCTTATAGCAGACACACCAGTGGATGTGTTTTATTGGGATTAACAATGCGATATAAATTTTCTGATTATTCTGCTTTAACAGGAAATATTTTATACAATCATTTTTCAAACGGAAGTACACAAAATCCGAACCTCGGTTTAAACTATCCACAGATTGGAATTGGTTATGAAGGATTTATTAACGAACGAACTTCAAAAATCCAGAAAACACAAAATACATTTAAAAATTATTATGGTGAAGTTTATGGATTTATAAGCAATAAATCTCATCCAGATACCAAAACAACACGTTATCCTGTTTATGGAATGGGATTAAGTTTTGGGAAGCGATTGAGTAATTTACATGCTTTAACAACAGGTTTGGAAGTGTTTACTGATAAGAGTATTCGTTACGCAATGGATAGTCACCCTGTTCATAAATTCGGTAATTACAGTGATGTATTTGGAGGCGTTTCTATTGGACATGATTTTGTATTTCACCGCATGCGATTTACCCAGCAATTAGGATATTATTTCTTTAAAGAAGCACCTGATTTTTTTATTGGTTCAATTTACCAGCGTTATGGTGTTGATTTTACCATCAAAAAGCAATATACCATAGGTTTGAATTTAAATTCCAGTTTACAAAAAGCAATTGAATTTGATTTACGGGTTGGATGGCGATTTTTTGGGAAATAATTGTACCACCGCGATTCATCGCGGTGCTACGATTCCCCAATTTTACAGCGCGATGAATCGCATTTACACATCATGATAAATCATTTTTAATCAATTCACCGCGATAAATCGCGGTGCTACGGGGTGGAAACAATAATACGACGGGTAATAATCCCTGTATCCGATTTTATTTGAACCAAATAAATCGCTTCTTGTAATCCTTCTAAATCTAAAACTAAACTGCTTTCGTTTCCTGTATTCCAATTTTGTTCCATCAGTTTCTTTCCGTTTAAATCCATTAATACAACATCAAGAATTTTGCTTTGGTTCGATTCAATATCGATATACAATTTTCCGTTTGTAGGATTAGGATAGATATTCAATAAAACGCCTTCTTGTAATTCACCACTTAATCCCAATGTTTGGATAGTTTTTTTGATAGCCGCATAAGCATTCACTTTTCCAAAACCCCAGCGTGTTGGGTCTGGAGTAGGAGTAGTGAAATTATCTATGATGGCTGTTTCTGCTAGTATTTGTTTTAATCTTCCTGGGTCTAGTTTTGGATTTACTTGTAACATCAATGCTACAATTCCACTCATCATGGGTGATGACATAGAAGTGCCACTTGCTTCGGCATAATAATAATCTCTATTGTTTTTTGGTGAAGTGTATTTGGCAACACTTTGATCGTAATTTCCTCCTCCTGGTGCATACGAAACATCAAATGAATTCACAGCTGATGCTAATGTCATTCCTGGTGCAGCAATATCTGGTTTGTTACGTCCATCGGCTGTTGGTCCATGACTCGAAAATGGAACAATTCTGCCTGTTTGCGTATAGCCTGAATAACTCATATTGCTACCTGCCAAGTTTCTCCAACTTACTTTTGATGCATATGCAGCAACAGTTAATGCGTTTTTGGTACAAGCCATTTCTCCCAAAGTATAACTATTATCGCCATTTACAGCCCATTTAAAACCATTGCTTATGAAGTTGCCTTCATATCCAACATATTCATGAACAAAACCTAACCAAGCATTCACTCTTCCTTTGCTTGAAAGAAGTTTCATCAGGAGTTTGTCGTTTGTTTTGCTAAATAAATCAACAAAAATATGCGGCCTTCCATTGTGGTCGGCAGCAGTTGTGCTTATGGTATAGAAACAAGTATCTCCTGCGCTTCCAATTAAGTAAGAAGATTGGTTCAATTGTGTTAAACAAAACACTTCTGTTTTAGATGAAACCAAAGTGTCTTTCATTAAATTTAGTTCTAAACAAAACTGATTGCTTGAATCACCCCAAATATCTAACCAAGTGCGTTTTTCGCCATTGATTGTAGGGAAGTCGATAAAAGAATTGACAAGGGTATCTGTAATAGAAAAATCTTTTTGAAGATGTAAGTTTTCTTCACCGTTATTACCTGCTGATAAAACAAAAATTCTTCCTTCTCCTGTAAGTAAATCACAAGCTTTGCTGAACAAAGATGAACCATCATTTGGACCAATTGAACAACCCCAACTTAAATTCACAACTGCTGGTTTGTTTTGTTCTTTTGCATAATTGAAAATATAATTGATACCATCTAAAATGCTCGACATACCCATGCCTTTCCATTCAGATTTTTCTGGACGAATCCCAACAAATACCAAATCACTTTCATAAGCAATGCCTCTGTATTTTTTATTGTTAGGGCCAATGTATCCGCTACCTGCTGCTATGCCACCTACATGTGTTCCATGAGAGAAGCTATTGATTTCAGCACCTTCATTTAACATTTGAGTCGTATCTGTTATTTCGTTTCCATACGTATAACCTTTAGGAGGCGTACCATCATTTTTTTGTTCCCATATTTTTTTGATGCGTAAACGAGTTCCGGTTGTATCATAAAAAGTGGGATGGGTATAATCGAAACCAGCATCAATAATTCCTACAACCACATTTTTGCCAGAATAAGTAGTAGGAAGATTAATTCCTAAATGAACAGAATCAACTCTTGTCACTCTTCTTGCGGCATCCATAGTAAAACCAATAGGTTCATCGAGTTGAATGGCTTTGATATTTTTT